>JANYAL010000257.1 GCA_025361325.1 Bacteroidota bacterium | reverse complement strand
CGACCCATATGCCATATCGGAAACTGTCCTGCACATATCACCGCAAAAATGGTCATCGCCTCTGCAGCACGATTCACTCCTGTTCTCCATCCCTGACGGAACAGCAGGAGGATGGCGGAGATCAGGGTTCCGGCATGACCGATTCCGATCCACCATACGAAGTTGGTGATGTCCCATCCCCAGCCGATCGTCTTGTTCACATTCCACTGGCCTATACCATAAGTCACCTCGCGGTAAACGCTGTATACCCCGAATAATAAAAGACAGATACTGATGCCAAAGCCGATGAACCAGAGCCTGCTGGGTTTCATCTCGATCGGTCGTATAATGTCCTCCGTTATTTGGTGATAGTCCTTATTGCCATTCACCAGCGGTTCCCTTAGTTGCGATTCGTATTTCAGTAATGACATATCTTTTCTAAGCTTTTAGCTATCAGCTTTTAGCATCTAGCTTTGATTTATTATTATAAAGTACTTAGCTCGTGAACTGCTATTTTTAATCGTTAATGATAAGCAAGCTTTTCAAATTCTCATGCGCTTCAATGTCCCCCTTCAGGGGAATTCCGGGGGGATTATCCCTCCACCCCAATATGCCTGTCGGTGTTCCGCACCTTGGCCAGATAATTCACGTTGGGCAGCACGTGCAGCTGCTCCAGTACATAAAATACACGGTCCTTCTGCTCCACATTCCTTATCATGTATACATCGCTCTCTTTGTCATTCACGTTGCTGAAGCTGATGGCATTAGTAGGGCAAGCCTGCATACAGGCCACTTTCACATTCCTGACCAGGCTGGGGTCCTGTTCTTTCTTCGCATTAAGCTTGGTCTCCTGCAAACGCTGAACGCAGAAAGAGCATTTCTCAATCACCCCTCTTGAGCGAACGGTAACATCCGGGTTTAGCACCATACGAGTGAGGTCGTCATTCATCTGCATGACCACTTCATCCATATAGGTACCCACGATGGGTTCCTGGTTGTCCGGGAAGCTATCGGCCCCTGTGTAATCCAGCCAGTTGAAACGGCGTACTTTATAAGGACAGTTGTTGGCGCAATACCTGGTACCGATGCAACGATTATACGTCATCTGATTCAATCCCTCGCTGCTGTGGTTGGTTGCCGCAACCGGACAGACGTTTTCACAAGGGGCATTGTCGCAATGCTGGCAAAGCATGGGCTGGAAAACTACATCCGGGTTTGCCAGGCTGCCGGTAAAGTACCGGTCAATGCGCAGCCAGTGCATCTCGTGTGCGCGCTGCACCTGTATCTTCCCCACCACGCTTACATTATTCTCCGCCGTGCAGGCAACCACACATGCGCTGCAGCCGGTACAGGTATTCAGATCAATGCTCATTCCCCATTTGATACCCGGTTTCACGAAGTCGGGATAGATGGTGGCATCTTTCACAAAATTGTCGCCTCCCTTGTATATCAGGCTTTCTCTTTCTTCATTGGGTTCCTTAAGTACGCTTTTGGGATCTGCGATAAAACTGCTGAGACTGGTCTCATATAATATGGGACGGTTTTCTGTGAACCCGTGTATCTGCGTTTGCGCCAGCGGGTAGGTATTACCTGTCTTCTCCACCGTTGCAGGGGAAGAATAGGAATTGGTGCCGTCGAATCCAACCAGTATATAGGCATTCTTGCCTGCACCATTGGCGGCCCTTCCTATATATTCGGCCGTACGTTCCGGTATGGCACTTTGTCTTCCGTAACCAACTGCTACCGCAACTACGGAAGGGTGCATACCCGGTATGATGATCACCGGCAGTTCCAGTGTCTTTCCATTTGCTGTTATCTTGACCGTAGGCTTTTCGGGGTGAACCTCATAATTGCTTTGCTTGCCCATGGACTGGTTCATCACATCCAGGTTCAGTAGGGACAGGGCCATGGCAGGCCCCATCATGATGTAATTATCCCAGGTCACCTTTGTAATAGGATCGGGCAATTCCTGCAACCAGGGGTTATTTGCCTGGCTTCCGTTGCCGATTGACACTTTCTGATACAATACTACTTCAACGGCACCGCCTTTTATGGCAGCGATCTTCACCTTGGCCTCCTCCAGCTTACTGCTGTTATACGATCCATTGCCTACCGGCATGGTGGCCGGTTCAACCACTCCATCCTGCAGGGCCTTATTGTACAGATCTACACTGCCCAGTTTGGTATTCCAGTAGGTCTTGAAATAAGTTTCATAATCGCTTACAGCATTCCCCGACCATTTCATTAAAGAGGTCTGAAAATCACGCGTTTTGAAAAGGGGATTGATGGCGGGTTGTATCAGGCTGAAATAGCCGGTCTTGGGCTCTGCATCACCCCAGCTTTCCAGCCAGTGATGAGAGGGTATGCTGTATTTACAGTATTCGGTGGTCTCATCCATACTCGCGTTAAAGGAGATGCCTACCACTTTGCTCAACCCGTCGGCGAATTTTTTGCCGTCGTAGTGGGAATATACCGGGTTCACACCATATACCAGTACGGCGCCCACAGCACCATTGTTCATGTCCTCGGTCAGTTTTACAAGGTCGGCATCTATACCGGCGCGGTAATTGGAAGTCAAAGCCCAGTTGATTGTTTTGCCATTTGCGCCAACCGTCTCATTGATGGCATTCACTACCACCTGTATATTGGCGTCGTTGCTGCCGCATACCACCAGGGCATTGCCTGCTGCCGCCTTTAATTGTGTTGCTGCAAGTTTAACCCCTTCATTCAGGTTCTTATCGGCGAAGGAGGCTTCTGTACCGTTCAACGCATTCAATAAGGCAAGGGCCACTGCGCCTGTTTCGGAAGGCTTATGTAAAAAACGGTCATCCGCATTACTTCCCGTAAGGCTGAGCATGCTTTCAAAATGAATATGCCTGCTGAGTTCGGGTTTGTCGGTATTTATCTTACGGTTCTGCGCATATTGTTTACTGAATTCTGCCGGGCTGAGCCAGGTTCCCAGGAAATCGGCACCCAGGCTCACGATCACTTTAGCATTGTCGAAATGATAGGAGGGGATTGCCCTTTTGCCATAACAGGCCTCATTGGCCAGCAATAAGCCGCTGTAGCTTATAGCATCGTATTGCACGTGCCGGCTGCCGGGGTATTTGGCCAGGAATTCATTGATGATCTGTAAGGTAGTGGGAGAATTCAATGTTGCAGTAAGTAGTACAAGGGGCTTGCCGTTCAGTCCGCCCAGTGCTGCGCCGACCAGCTTGTCAAAGGCATCAAAGCTTGTCACTTCCTTGAAATCCTTTCCATCCTTCTGCATCGGGTAGCGCAGGCGGGTTGTGTCGTACAGGTCCAGTACAGATGCCTGTGCCTGTGCAGTAGTGGCGCCACGAGTTATAGAGGACAACTCGTTTCCTTCGATCTTAATGGGGCGCCCGTCTCTCTGTTTCACCACTACGGAAAGCACATCGCCTCCATTTACATAGGTAGATGCATAGTAATTGGAAACACCGGGTATGATATTATCGGGCTTTTGCAGATACGGGATGGCTTTACGTACCGGCATTTCGCAACTGGCGGCTATGGCTGCTGCGGCTGTACTGAAACCCAGGTATTTGAGAAAGTCTCTCCGCGGCGTCTTTGCATCCAGAATACCTTTATCGTCCAGGTCGGATAATGGCAGCAGCTCTTCTTTGAATTCATCTTTGGCAGACTGCTGAAATGCTTCGGTCTGATTCAGCTCCCCAAAACTTTGCCAGTATTTCTTCATAATATGATAATTCGATAATTTGAAAATTTAATTTGCACATCTACCCATTTGCCTTTTGCAGATCTGCTAGTAATGACATTTCTGGCACTCCGTGCCGCCAATCTTCTCCACTGTTACACTGTCTAACTTGCCGTTTTTTATATCGGCATGAAATTTCTCATATATACTGTAAAACTTATTACCGCTGCTGTCGGCTTGATTATAAAAATCAACCCTGGACTCCCGGTGGCAGTTGATACACCAACCCATACTTAGTTCTGCGAACTGGTATACTTCAGGCATCTCCTGGATGGGGCCATGGCAGGTCTGGCATTGCTGCTTGCCCACTTTTACGTGCTGGCTGTGGTTGAAATATACATGATCGGGCAGGTTGTGGATCCTGATCCACTGTATTGGCTTTGCACCGTCAGGAATACCATCATTATTAGTATCCGGGTTGTATTTGCCGGCTGTGGGATTCCAGCCTGCATAGGCATATAGTTTCTGGATCTCTGCGGTGCCGTCCACTGCTGTGCCGTCTTCTCTTTCCAGCACATCCGGACCTGCATATTTATTGATGGATTTATGACAGTTCATACATACATTCACGGAAGGGATATTGGCATGCTTGCTGTCCTGAGCGCCGCCATGACAATAGAGACAGCTGATCTGGTTGGTACCCGCATGCACTTTATGGGAATAATAGATGGGTTGTTCGGGTTGGTAATGTTGCATGCGCCCCAGTCCGATAGCGCCATTGATGGTATAATATCCGCCCAGTCCGAATAAGATGAGCACACCGGCCATCAGGTAGGTCTTGTTGCGGTAAAAAGGCACCGGCTCCGGTTGTAAAATCCCCTCTTTCTCATCTGAAAGTTTCCGGAGGTTGCTGTTTACCTGTACCAGTATAAAGGCGATGAGGGCCAGGACCAGGGTAAGAATCCCAAAGATCATAGAATTATCTCCCTGGGGTTGTCCGGCCGGGTTGGTAGTAGTAACAGGAGGTGTGTAGGCATCCGCCCAGTCCAGTATTGCTTTAATCTCCTCTTTCTTAAGGTTGAACTGCTGCATCCTAGACCCGTTCGCTTCCGCCATTATCTTCTTCGCATAGGGATCAGATTCCAGCATCGTATTCACATGATTCACCCACTCGTATGCCCATTCTTTGTTCGGTTCCCGGTCGCGGGCCCCCTTTAATGCCGGGCCGGTAAGTTTTTCCAGCGGTTTATGACAGGCCTGGCAATTGGCTTTAAAAAGCGCCTCGCCATCCTGTGCATAGGAATGCTGACTGATGAAGATAAAAGAAAGGGAAAATAGTAAGGAAGTGAGGTGACAAAAGAACTTTCTATAACAACTCATACAGTAAATATCGGGTCTAATGTGGAAAAATATCCTGATTCGGGTGCAAAAATAAGTCAGGTTGGTGACAATATACTAAGATTACAAAAAAAAATTTTCCCTTACTGGACGTGGGTTTCAGCCGATTATACAGCTTCACATATCATTACTGTCATGCATTTGTAAACCGGTATCAAAGTACACATTTTTTTGAGCAATGGAAGTATTTTACAATTATTTATTCCACATTTGCCCCATGTTTTATAGGCTGAAGCAGCACTGGAAAGTAAATGACCTGAACCTGGCCCTTATACTGCTCACTTTTGCAGTGGGCGGAAGCCTCTGTGGGTATGCCGGAAGAAAGCTGCTCCTGATAACCGGTCTTGACAAAGGCCCCCTCTGGTACCTGCTTTATATTTTACTGATTATTATACTGTGGCCGGCCTGTGTCATTTTAGTAAGCATCTTCCTAGGGCAGTTCCCCTTCTTCAAAAGATATATACAAAGGATCGTCAACAGATTCAAAGGCGGCAGCAAACCCCCGGACATGGTGAATATCGCTATCCTTGCTTCTGGCACCGGCAGCAACGCACAACAGATTATCAACCATTTCAAAACATCGGCTTCCGGTAAAGTGTCCCTGATTGTCTGCAACAAACCAGGTGCGGGCGTGCTGGACATCGCACGGAATGAACATATCCCCTTCCTGCTTATAGACAAAGAATGTTTCTTCAGGGGCAATCATTACCTCGGGGAATTGCAGCAATATAACATCGGGCTCATCGTGCTGGCCGGCTTTTTATGGAAGCTCCCAGATGCACTCACCAGGGCCTATACCCAAAAGATAATTAATATACACCCTGCCCTGCTGCCCAAATACGGGGGCAAGGGCATGTATGGCCATTTTGTGCATGAAGCGGTAATTGCCAACCACGAAAAAGAAAGCGGTATCACAATTCATTATGTGGATGAACAATATGACCACGGCGAAATAATATTTCAGGCATCCTGCCCGGTTGAAGAAAACGACAGCCCCCTCACCCTGGCACAAAAGATCCATATACTGGAACACGTAAACTACCCCGCCGTGATCGAAAAAATAATCAGGAACAGTTAAGCGGCATACGGAATTGTATTATCTTTCTGCTGGTTTAAACTTTACGCAATAACGCTGCGTGAATGTAATGGTGCAATGAATACAGGCAACTTTGCGCGAAATAAAAAACCTATTCATGAAACGTATACTCCTCACTACCATCACTTTCTTTCTTGCCTGCTTAGTATCTGTAGCACAAACAGATTCTATCCCCTCCTTTGTAAGGGACAGCCTGGACAATTATGTGAACAAAGCACTGAAGGACTGGGAAATCCCCGGCGTTTCGGTATGCATTGTAAAAAACGGTAAGGTTGTTATCATGAAGGGATACGGGGTAAAAGAACTGGGCAAACTGGAAACCGTGGATGAGAACACCCTGTTCATGATTGGCAGTAACTCAAAAGCCTTTACAGCAACAGCCATCGCTACCCTCGATGCGGAGAAGAAATTATCGCTCGACGACAAAGTAACCAAATGGATACCCCAATTTAAACTCGATAATAAAGCCGCGGGCGAGCAGGCCATCATTCGTGACCTGCTCTGTCACCGTATCGGGTTCAAAACCTTCCAGGGCGACTTCACCTACTGGACAAGTAACCTCACCCGTAAGGAGGTTATTGAAAAGATGGGACATATCAAGGCCGTTTATCCCTTCCGCACCACCTGGGGATATACCAATGCGGCATTCCTCACCGCAGGAGAGATCATACCCAGCGTGACGGGCAAGAGCTGGGAGGACTATATCAAAGAAAAGATCTTCACCCCCCTGGGCATGAACAGTACCCTGGCCCTGAGCAGGGATTTCCCCAATGCCCCGAACAAAGCTGTTCCCTATACAGTCGACAATGGCAAACTGGTAAAGATACCCTACTGCGCTATTGATAACCTGGCCCCCGCAGGCAGCATCAGTTCCTCTGTCAATGACATGAGCAAATGGGTGATGATGCAGTTGAACAACGGTAAATACAACGATAAAGAGATCATCCCCGCCAAGGCCATACAGAGCATCCGCTTCCCCCATTCCATCATGGGCAATGGCAGCACGGCCTTCAACAAAAGCAATTTCACTTTATACGGGCTGGGACTGGAGCTTCAGGACTATGAAGGCAGGCGTATCGTTTCGCATACGGGGGGTGTAAACGGATATGTGAGCAGTGTAACGATGATACCAAATGAGAAACTGGGCATCGTGGTGCTGACCAATACCGACCAGAATGCATTTTATGAGGCCCTTAAATGGGAGATCTTGGATGCTTACCTGGGACTGCCTTACCGCAATTACAGCAAACTGTACCACGACTATAGCAATAACAAGAACGCTGCGGAAGCAGCCGATCGAAAAAAGTTGACCGACTCCGTTGCCCTGCATCAAAAGACCGGCTTACCGCTGAATGCATACACCGGCGATTATTTCAATGATGTGTATGGCAAGATGAAAGTAGTGATAGAGCAAAGCGAGCTGCGGATGCGGTTCGAACATCACCCCAACATGTATGCGAAGCTGGGGGCACTGGGTGGCAACCGTTTCTTCTGCGAGTTCAGCGATCCGGAGTTCGGCACAGCTGTTTTCCCTTTCAACTTGGAGAACGGGAAAGTGAAAGGCATAACCGTTAAAGTGGCCGACTTCGTGGAATATACGCCGTATGAGTTTGTGAAGAAATGATATCATGCAATGGCACAGCATATGCACTAAGAAGCAAAGAGTGGTTGCGGCTTTGCGTGTACCCAAAAGCAAAAACCCCGTTAAAACAAACCCGGGTACAACCTTTATCTCTTTTGTTGCCGTAATATTACGCCTCAAATTTCACCGTTCAGTTGAAATCAGCCTGTACAATACTTTTACTTACCGCGGTATCCTTTATCTTCGGCCAGAAGCTAACGGCACAGATTACCCTCAATGGAACCGTGTATGACTCTTCCCGGATTAACCTGGTGGAGGGGGTAAGGGTGGTAAGTACCGGCGGCCTCTTCGCTGTCACCGACTCAATGGGCAGGTTCACCCTGATGGTGAATGAAAAGGATTCGGTGATTTTCATCTTCCGTAACAAGCCCACGCAGCATTTCGCCGTAAAGGATATTCCCGACCCCGCTCACTTTAACATATCCATACACATCACCGTAAAGGGCAAATACACCACCCTGAAGGAAGTGGTGGTGCGCACCCATTCCTACCGGCAGGACTCCATAGAAAACCGGCAGAACTATGCCGATATATTCGGGTACCGGAAGCCTGGTCTCAGCACCAGTGTACTTCCCGGCGGTGGCGTAGGCGCCGACGTGGACCAGCTCATCAATATCTTCCGTTTTAAACGTAACCGAAGACTCAAAGCATTTCAGAACAGGCTGGAACGAGCGGAAGAAGATAAGTATGTGGACTACCGCTTCAATAGAAATTTTGTACGCCGCGTAACGCAACTGACCGGCACAGCACTCGACAGTTTCATGGTACGGTACCGCCCTTCCTATGATTTCGCCGTACAGGCCGATGAGATCACCTTCAACCGCTATATCCTCAATTCCTCCTATGCCTTTAAACAGTACCTGAAGGAATTAGAAATTATTGGATCACCCGGTATGAAAAAAGAACCACCCTGATGGTCTGTGTCAGGTAAAGTTGCCCGGTATCATTGCGCCTCCACGAATTCGTTGCTACTTTGCACAAAACACTTCTTAAACAAATTCTTTCTTCCTAATTTTAAGAAAAAAATAATGGAAGACCAGCAACTTGTCCTGGGTATCGGCACCCGCCTGCAGCATACCCAATTCGGGCCCGGTGTTATCGTAGGGGTACGCTATGCCACTTACTTCATCTCCTTCATCAACCACGGCATCAAGGAGGTGGACAAGGCCGACCCCAACCTCGATGAGATCATTCCCGAGAACGTGACTGCAGAAGTGGAAACGGCATCAGCCGTGGAGAAATCCCTGTTGAAGATACTCCGCCAGTGGAGCGATACCACCGAGATTGTTCCCATCGGCGATAAATGGCTGGGCGGCATGATGTCGCTTCATACCGCCGACAAAACACTAAAACCCAAAGAGATTCCCATCGATGATTTCTTCCACAAGATCGTGATGCTGCGCGACCGCCTGCGTGTGCTGGAACAGAATATAAACAGCCATAAGAAACTCTCGGATGAAGATAAGGTGAATATCCAGCAGTATATCACGCGTTGTTATGGTTCACTGACTACCTTCAATGTTCTGTTCAAGAATAAGGAGAATTGGTTTGTGGGAGATAAAGGTTCCAGGGATGACTAATATTTAAAGTGTATTCCTATACCATCGGGTTATACCTTCTATCAGTTACACATGGCCATCCGGGGGTTCGTGACGCAGCAGTTAACTGGCAATAATGCAGGACAAACTAGTTATGGATTTAAAGTTGCTGTTGACGCTACATTTGTAAGAAAGACGGTTTCCATAATTAATACACCGGCGTTAAAAGTATCAACCTGTACTCAAACCACAGTCGGAGGCATTATTACAAAACAACAGAAACTCCCATGGTAAAGAAATATCTCTATATACTTCCATTGATTATACTGGTGGTAACTGCAGGCTATGCAACATATATTGTATCAACAACGAATATTATATTTGGTACAAAACATTATCTTGGCTGTTTATTTATTGCAATAAGTTTAATTGGTGTATTTATAAAAAAGAGTTTAGGAGTTTATTTTACGGGAATAACTCTTTTGATTGGCACTTTAAATGTCATCGCATTTACCCCAGCAGTCGAAGCATACTCATTCGGCTTTAAATTTAATAATACAAGTGCAATGAGTATTAAAATTCAAGCTTTTTCTTTTTTGGTATTACTTCTGTATTTAACCTTAAATGGTCAATTTTTAATAAGTAAGCTTAGAAAAAGAAAACAATAAAGCTGCAGAGATAAGGGTTTGTGAAGAAGATTGATCACATCACCTACGCCCTGGTAAAGACATGCAACATATTCTTTAAACTATTGATGGCTTAATAAAATCTGCAAATTTGCAAAGCTGCAAGCTCTTTAAAACAAAAGCCGCAGTGATGCGGCTTTTGTTGTTACTGGTTTCGGAAATAAATATAAAAAAGTACTTTCGGCGGTAAAAAGATACAATATGCTAACCATTACATTTACACCATTTCCAGTTCTAAAAACAGAGAAGTTAACGCTAAGACAACTTTCTCTCAATGACGACAAAGAGATATTTGTACTTCGTTCAGACAAACAAGTGAATAAGTATGTTGACAGAGACCCATGTAATTCGATTGAAGACGCAAGAAAATTTATTCATAAAATTACAGAGGTTGTCAAACAAAACGAAGGAATTTATTGGGCAATTACTCTACATGCTAATGACAATTTAGTAGGAACAATTTGCTTGTTTAACTTTTCAAACGTAAATGACCAAGCCGAAATAGGGTATGAATTATTGCCAGCTTTTCTGGGACAAGGAATAATGCAGGAAGCAACATCAAAAGTTATTGCATTTGGAATAGATGTTATAGGACTAAAAGCAATTGAAGCCTATACACATCCTGAAAACAAAAACTCATCAAAACTTTTAATGAAATCTAACTTCAAGAAACAAGAAAACATTGACAGTAATTCAGACAACATGTTTGTTGTCTTTAAACTTTCCTTAACCTGATGAAGAACGAAATTAAAGTATTCATGCCACGACACGATAACGGGCTTCCAGTAAACAGTTGTGCGAAAATCGACAAAGAACGGAGCGTAGCCTGTAAGTTGGATAACAAATCAAAATTTTAAACTTCCCCATCTTCTTCCTATCTTTTCCCCGTTAGTTCCGTTCACTGAAGTCAACAACACTCCCCTTTTATCAAATCATACATACCATGAGCGGCTCAACACAATCGTTCCTGAAAAAGTACTGGCTCCTGCTGGTCTTTGTAGTGCTGAAGATGGTAGCCCAGTACCTGGTGGTGAACCCGGTATACGAACTGCAGCGCGATGAATACCTGTACCTCGACCAGGCCAATCATCTTGCCATGGGATATGCCTCTGTACCCCCCCTGACATCCTGGATCTCCCTCATCATACAGGCCCTGGGGAATGGCATCTTCTGGGTACGGTTCTTCCCTGCATTGTCCGGTGCGGCTACCATGGTGATGGTATGGCTTACCATCAATGAGCTGGGCGGTACTATCCGGGCGCAGGTACTGGCGGGCTGTGCTTTACTCTTTTCGGCCTTACTAAGACTGAACATCCTCTTTCAGCCCAATTCATTTGATATATTGGCCTGGACCACCATCTTCTATTTCCTCATTAAATATATACACACCCTGCAAAACCGATGGCTGTTCTGGTTTGCCGTGGCCGTTGGGGTGGGCTTCCTGAATAAATACAATGTGGTATTCCTCGTAGCCGGACTGCTGCCTGCCATGGTCATCAGCTCTTACCGTAAGTTATTCGTCAACCGCTATTTTTACTATGCCATTGCACTGGCCCTGCTCATCATACTGCCCAACCTGATCTGGCAGGTACAGCATAATTACCCGGTTGTTCACCATATGAAAGAACTGAATGACCATATACTGGCCAATGGCGACCGCAAGGCATTCCTGTTCACCCAGCTTCTCTTCTTCATAGGTTCAGATCCTGTTATTCTGGCCGCCTTTGTTGCCTTTGCCGTATACAAACCTTTCCGGCAATACCGCATTATTGGCTGCACCTACCTCTTCACCATGCTCATCTTTACCTGGCTAAGAGCCAAGGACTATTATGCCTTTGGCCTCTACCCGGTCCTGCTGGCCTTTGGACCCGTGTATATAGAACGCATCTGTGCCACCGGTTGGAAAAGATATATAGTGCCCGCCCTGGTAGCGCTCAATCTCATTTTATTCTTTCCGCTTGTACAGGCAGTTTTCCCCGTTTTAGCTCCGGGGGATATTGAAAAA
Source organism: Bacteroidota bacterium (assembly GCA_025361325.1). Classification (GTDB taxonomy): domain Bacteria; phylum Bacteroidota; class Bacteroidia; order Chitinophagales; family Chitinophagaceae; genus Ferruginibacter. The sequence continues at coordinate 598 of JANYAL010000257.1, read as the reverse complement.
AAAGGAGAAAAATTCAAAGCCCTGGGCCTCCTGCGCTGGGAAGATGGCAAGGACCACCCCATCCCCGAAGATTTTGCCGATATGCTGGGATGGAAGGAAATGGCCGATAAAACCCTGGCTGTATATAAACAGTTGCCCGACAGCGAGAAAACAAGGACCCTGGTACTCACCGACAACTACGGGGAGGCCGGGGCCATCAATTATTTCAACAGGGGCCAGATGCCGCCTGGAGCTCCTGGATAAAATTGATGACGATGACAGGGAACGGGACCTGTCCGAGCATCTCCTCGCGCAGCCGGTTGCCGCCAGTGGTCGTCTCTTCGGTCGCCGCGACGATCCGCTCACCGCGACGGGCGATCGTTCCGGCGATGAGATCGGCGCCATTGTCGAGAAGCATGTCCGGGTCGCTGGCGAGGATCCGGTCGATATGCCCATAGTGGTCGGCCAGGGTGTCCGATCTCCGTGCGTAGATCCTCACGCCCGGATCCTGCGCCAGGAAGGCGGCGATGGCGTCGTCGGTCGTCGCGGGACTGCCAGTGATGACGACCTCTGCACCGCCGGCCCGGAGGACCTCGATGAGGACAGCCGTCTTGTGCTC
>JANYAL010000253.1 GCA_025361325.1 Bacteroidota bacterium | reverse complement strand
GTAACTTTCCATATTATGAGAAAAGTAGTTTTTCTTGTTGGTGTCACCTGCCTCTTCCTGTTCAGCGCATGTACTAAAAGTTCAGTGGACTTTAAAACAGCAGCACTTAGTGAATATTATCCGCTGCAGGTGGGTAAATATATCTCCTATAACCTCGATTCGAGCGTGGTCTATAAAAATTATGGCCAATCGATTGTTGTCAATAGTTACCAGGTGAAATATACGGTCGATGCCCAGATAACCGATAACCTGGGCAGGCCTGCTTACCGCATCTTACGTGCTATCCGTAAAACCCTGGCCGATGCCTGGCAGCCAGACAATACCTTCATGGCCGTACCTGCCGGGAACGGCATTGAATTCATAGAAAATAACCTGCGCTACCTGAAGATGGTATTACCAATCAGCGATGGATATTCCTGGAAGGGAAATTCTTATATCGACACTTATTCTCTGAATTCCACCCTGAAATACCTCGACAGCTGGGATTATACTTACGACAGTATAAACTACCCCGCAAAAATCGGGACTCTCAATATTGACAGCACATTGAAGATCGAGCAACGAAATGAGGTTATTGGTGACCCTTCCAATCCCAATTCATACAGCGAGATCAATATTGGTGAGGAAAAATATGCAAGAGGAATCGGTCTGATCTACCGCAGGTTCCTGCACCTGGAATATCAGCCCCCCACTCCGGGCCATCCGGGTGCTTATGCGGATCCTTCCTATGGGATCAAGCTTACGATGTTCGATCATAATTAGCTTTTTTATTACAGGAACTATATCTAATTAAACGAACTCAGTACTGGTAAAATAGTAATTGATTGTTCTTGAATAATTTAATAGTATCTTAAAATAACGGACCCTCCATTTAAAAAATATCAAAAGCCCTGGTTCAGGGCTTTTTTATTCATTCAGTTTCTTAGTATAGGGGAGATAGTTCTTAGCCAAGTAAACATATTAAACTACCTGCTATGAACCATGAAATAAGAGCTATTTCTTCCTGCAAAACACAATAAAATCTGTTTCTGGTATCTTTTCTACCCCCAATTGCCGCAGCATGGTGACGAGTTGTCCACGATGATAAGTGCCGTGGTTGAACAGGTGCAACAGCATTTCGTATACCGGTTGCTTGAACTGTTCCTTCCGGTTGTTCTGGTAGGCAAATACATGTTGTATCTGGTTATCACTGGCATTAGACACCCAATCCAGCCACTCGGCCGATTGCCTGCCCAGGTTCCTGGCCAGTTCGGCCATACTTCCCTTAAAATCTTCGCCCGGCCGGTTGATCCGTTCGCTCAGTTTCAAGCGCTGCCACCAGATGGATTCGGCATCCCACATATGCAGGACCGTCCTTTTTAATGATGAAAAGCTGCTGATGATCTCCAAATCCGCCTGTTCTTCAGAAAGGGTAAGAATGCATCCAAATAGGCGCTGGTTGGCCCAGGTGTTATAGGCTGCATATTGCTGCAGGATTTGCTTCATGGTTTTTCTTACTTTTACTTTCGAATGTACTTATTCCCCTGCATCTTTCACCTTTAATTATCAACAATGCCAGATAGCCATCTCCCTTTTACCGGTTTCGGTACACTTGCCGTTCATGGAGGGCATGAGGCCGATCCCAACTATGCCCACCTCACCCCTATCTATGCAGGCAGCACCTATGTGTTCGATGAGGCAGAACAGGGCATGCGCCGGTTCAGTGGTGAAGAGAAGGGGTATATCTACAGCCGCTGGGGCAATCCCAATACCTCCGAGGCAGAGGAAAAGATCTCAGCGCTGGAAGGGTTTGGATTGATGGGTGCCGACAACAGCCCGCTTGCCCTGCGAACAATCCTGCATGCCAGCGGCATGGCTGCCATAAGCACCTTACTGTTGGGTAATTTAAAAGCAGGTGATAAGATTTTGACCCATTTTTCCCTGTATGGCGGAACACATGACCTGCTGGAGACTGTATTGCCGGCCATGGGCATTGAACCCATCATCCTTGATCTTCGCGACCTCCACGCTGCGGCCAGGGCCATGGAGGCAGACCCCGCAATAAAAATGCTCTACCTGGAAACCCCCGCCAACCCCACCCTGCAATGCGTGGACATCGAGGAACTCACCCTGCTGGCAAAACGTTACAACATGATCGTGGCGGTCGACAATACCTTCGCCACCCCTTACCTCCAGCAACCTTTCCGGCACGGGGTGGATTATGTGGTACACAGCACAACCAAATTCCTGAACGGACACGGAACCGCCATCGGCGGATCACTAACGGGTAAGGATATAGATCTCATGAACGGGCATATCACCAAAGTACACCGCCTGCTGGGAGGCAGCAGCAACCCCTTCGATGCCTACCTGCTCACCCTGGGCATGAAAACACTGGAAGTGAGGATGGAGCGTCATTGCCATAATGCTATGGAAGTGGCCGGTTTCCTGGAACAGCATCCCGCGGTCAGCAAGGTCAATTACCTGGGACTACCTTCGCATCCCGACCATAACACTGCACTCAAACAGATGCGGCACCCCGGTGCCATGCTCAGTTTTGAGATGCATGGCGGACTGGAAGCCGGGAAACAATTCATTGACAGGCTGAAACTTTGTGTGAGGGCGGTCTCTCTGGGCACTTGCGACACCCTCATCAGCCACCCGGCCAGTATGACCCATTTCAGCGTACCCCGGGAAAAAAGACTGCGATACGGTATCACCGACGGGCTGATACGCATGAGCGTGGGAATAGAGCATGTGCAGGATATATTGATGGATCTGGACAGAAGCCTCAGCAACGCCAGTACCACAACCTCCTGAATCTCCTGAAGGGGGATTTTGAAGCATTTAAAAATTTAAACAGCAATTATTATATGGCAAGATTAAACGCTACTATGTCAGTAAAGAATTATACTACATTATACCCTGCAAATCCTCCCTATGTGGGAGGTATGGTGGGGCCTTTCCGATGGTGGAGGTTTGGTTGGGCTATTCTCCTGTTCTGTCTTTTTTCCTGCTCACCAAAAAAGAACTATACCACCATCATCCGGAACGGGTTGATCTTTGATGGCAATGGCGGGATACCCTATAAAGCCGATATCGGTATCAGGCAGGATATAATTGCATTCATAGGCGACCTTAAGGATGCCACTTTTGAAAATGAGATCGATGCCAGGGGCATGGCCGTGGCTCCCGGCTTTGTGAACATGCTGAGCTGGGCCAATGAATCATTGATTGAAGATGGCCGCTCACAGGGTGATATACGACAGGGGGTAACGCTGGAGGTGATGGGTGAAGGGGAAAGCATGGGGCCCTTGAATAAAAAGATGAAGGAGCAGGCCAAAAAGGGACAGGCAGATATCAAATACAACATAGCCTGGAACACCCTGGGAGAATACCTGGATTTCCTGGAAAAAAAAGGCGTTTCCTGCAATGTGGCCTCTTTTGTAGGGGCCACTACGATACGCGAATATGTGGTAGGGGAAGACAACCGACCTCCGACTGTAGTTGAACTGGACAGCATGCGGTCCCTTGTAAGGGAGGCCATGGAAGAAGGGGCCATGGGTGTAGGATCATCGCTGATATATCCGCCTGCCTTCTTTGCAAAGACAGAAGAACTGGTGGCGCTATGCAGCGAAGCTTCCAAATACGGCGGGAGTTATATCAGCCATATGCGCAGTGAAGGCAATAAATTATATGAGGCAGTCGAGGAACTCATCACCATTGCCAAAGAAGCAAAGGTTCATGCCGAGATCTATCACCTGAAAGCAGCGGGAAAGGACAACTGGTACAAAATGGACAGTGTGATTCGGCGGGTGGAAAGAGCCAGGAAAGAAGGACTGGATATAACTGCTGATATGTATACCTACCTGGCCGGAGCCACCGGACTGACGGCTTCCTTTCCTCCATCCCTGCAGGACGGCGGATTCGATAAATTATGGAAACGCCTCCAGGACCCGGCCATTCGGGCTGAAATGAAAAAGGCTATGAACTCCAATGCAATAGATTGGGAGAACCTATACTATGGATGTGGTTCACCTTCCAATGTGTTGCTGCTGGGATTCAGGCAAGATTCTTTGAAAAAATATACCGGAAAGACACTGGCTGAAGTGGCCGCAATCAGGGGAACAAACCCCGAGGAAACGGCTATGGACCTGATTGTGCAGGACAGCACCCGGATCAGCGTGGCCTTCTTCCTGATGAACGAGGACAATGTGAAAAAACAAATTGCCCAGCCTTGGGTGAGCTTTGGGTCCGATGAAGGTTCCTTTTCGCCGGAAGGTGTTTTCCTTAAATCCAATCCCCACCCCAGGGCTTATGGAAATTTTACCCGGGTACTGGGTAAATACAGCAGGGATGAAAAGGTAATTGCCCTTGGAGAAGCCATTCGTAAACTAAGCAAACTGCCTGCAACGAACCTGAAGATCAAAGGTAGGGGGGAGATCAAGACCGGGTATTTTGCGGATATCGTCATATTTGACCCTGCAAAAGTGAAGGACAATGCCACTTATGAAAAGCCTCACCAGTTCAGTACGGGCATTATTGATGTGCTGGTGAATGGCGTGGAGGTCCTGAAAGATGGGGTACACACCAATGCAAAGCCGGGCAGGTTCGTTAAAGGACCGGGCTGGAAGGGTAAGAACGCATAATATATTATTAAAATTGGTAAACCCATTAGAATGGAAATAAAGATACGCCCGGCTGTACGGGAAGATTGTGGTAGTATGATGCAATTAATTCATGAATTGGCCGTTTATGAAAGAGCTCCCGATGCCGTTACCGTTGACTTTGACCACTTTACAGAAAGCGGTTT
>JANYAL010000252.1 GCA_025361325.1 Bacteroidota bacterium | reverse complement strand
CACAAATTCTAAACCAAAAGACGTAATACCGCTAACGGAAATTATTCTTCCCGGAATATTTCCCGTTCAATCTCTTCCATCTGCACCATATCCCAGGCCTCGCTTTCAGTAAGGGTGATGTTCATACCTTCCAAGAGTTTTTTCTTTTCAAGGATTTCTTCCACCAGTTCCTGCATATTACAGATCACAAAAGAAAAATGCTTTTTAAAAAACTGTTGCTGGATGTCAGCGATCTTTTCAACCGGTGATTCATCTGCCTTTTCTATCCACTGCATATTTAGCACCAGGTGAGGTATGTCTTTTTGAAGGTAGGAAAGCAACAGATCACCAAGTTCTTCTGTCATATTAGCAGTCAGGTCATCTTCCTGGGGCGTTATTACAGTAAATTTCTCTTTGGTATCTATTTTGACATTCATGTAGCTGGATTCAGTTTTTAGTAATATACTATGTAAAGTAAAGACAATTCTGCCACCTGGTGAAGGGTGGGTCTGCATGATTCGTTTTCTTTGAGATATTGCAGGTAGAATAGGAATAAAATGCCATGTCAATAGTCCTTATTATCACGATTCTGCAATAAGCATGACTCCGGTTCCGTCTTTTTTTAACATATTAACATTTAGGTATTCATGCTAACTTAATCTTCAAAATAATCGTTATTATTGTATAAGCTAAACCAAACAAGAAATGGATAATAATTTTTCAGCCCAGGTCAAGGAGATTATCTCGTACAGTCGTGAAGAAGCATTGCGGCTTGGCAACGATTTTATCGGGACGGAGCACCTGGTTTTGGGACTGATCAGGGACGGAGAGAACACGGCGATCAAGATACTGAGATCACTGAATATCGACCTCATCGAACTCCGGAAGGAGATAGAAATGGCGGTAAAAGATAAAACGGGCAAGAACATTGCCAACATCAATTCACTCCCCCTGACCAAACAGGCAGAGAAGGTGATCCGCATCACCGTACTGGAAGCCAAGGCCCAGAAGAGCGCCCAGGTAGAAAGTGAGCACCTGATGCTTTCCATCCTCAAGAATAAAGAGAATATTGCCACACAGATCCTGAACCAGTTCGATGTGGATTATGATGTATTTAAGAATGAACTGGGTTTTGTTACCAGCAACCCGCCTGCTGCAGAATTCAGCGATGAGGGGGAGGATGATTTTGATGAGGAAAGGAAACAATACGGGCAGCAGTCCAAAGGCCAGCGGGGGGGAGCAGCCAGCCAGCCCAAGTCAAAGACCCCTGTACTGGATAATTTTGGTAGGGATATCACCCGCCTGGCAGAGAATGGATCACTGGATCCAATTGTTGGCAGGGAGACCGAGATTGAAAGGGTATCCCAGATATTGTCGCGCCGCAAGAAGAATAATCCCATCCTGATCGGCGAGCCCGGTGTAGGTAAAACGGCCATTGTGGAAGGACTTGCACTTCGTATTGTCCAGCGCAAGGTTTCGCGGGTACTGTTTGATAAAAGGGTGGTAAGTCTTGATTTGGCCGCACTGGTTGCCGGAACAAAATACCGTGGCCAGTTTGAGGAAAGGATGAAGGCAATCATGAATGAACTGGAGAAGAACCGCGATGTGATCTTATTCATCGATGAGATACATACTATTGTAGGGGCTGGGGGAGCAAGTGGTTCCCTGGATGCCTCCAACATATTTAAACCAGCCCTGGCAAGGGGCGAATTACAGTGCATCGGTGCCTCCACACTGGATGAATACCGGATGCATATAGAAAAAGACGGAGCCCTGGACCGCCGTTTTCAAAAAGTGATCGTGGAGCAGCCTTCTGTAGAAGAAACCATCGAGATCCTGAACAATATAAAGGGCAAATACGAGGATTATCACAATGTCACCTACAGCCAAGAAGCCATCGAAGCCTGTGTGAAACTGAGCGACCGGTACATGACCGACCGCCTCTTACCCGATAAGGCCATTGACGTACTTGATGAGGTAGGGGCCCGGAAGCATATCAAGAACATCAATGTGCCGTCAGCCATCATTGAGCTGGAAAAGAAGATTGAGGACATTAAGCTGGAAAAGAACAAAGTGGTGAAGAGCCAGCGCTTTGAAGAGGCAGCTTCCCTCCGTGATTCGGAGAAAAGACTGCAGGAGGAACTGGAAAAGGCGAAGTCCGAATGGGAGGAAGAAAGCAAGCATAAACGTTTTCCCATCGAAGAAGAAGATATAGCAGAAGTGGTATGTATGATGACCGGTATACCGGTGAAACGCATGGTACAGGCCGAAACGGAGAAACTCCGCCGCATGGCAGAGGACCTGAAAGGCGCTGTGGTAGGGCAGGAGGAAGCGATCTCCAAAGTAGTGAAGGCTATCCAAAGAAACCGGGTAGGGCTCAAGGATCCTAAGAAACCCGTAGGTACTTTTATCTTTCTGGGACCTACCGGGGTGGGTAAGACAGAACTGGCTCGCGCACTTGCCAGGCATATGTTCGACAGCGATGATTCCCTGATTCGCATTGATATGAGCGAATACATGGAAAAATTCACCGTCAGCCGGCTGATCGGTGCTCCTCCGGGATATGTGGGCTATGAAGAAGGAGGCCAGCTAACAGAAAAGGTTAGGCGTAAACCATACTGTGTTATCTTATTGGATGAGATTGAGAAAGCGCACCCGGATATCTATAATATCCTGCTGCAGGTGCTGGATGACGGTTTGCTTACCGATGGACTGGGACGCAAGGTGGATTTCAAGAACACCCTGATCATAATGACCTCCAATATAGGTGCCAGGCAGTTGAAGGATTTTATAGATATCCGGGTGCGCTTTCTCAATCTCATCCAATAAGATAACACAGTATGGTTTACGCCTAACCTTTTCT
>JANYAL010000240.1 GCA_025361325.1 Bacteroidota bacterium | reverse complement strand
GTATGGGTAGCAGTTTTTGGTCCGTTACAACCGGCTGCACTTGCCGTAAGGACAGAGGTACCGCTCCACCCGGCAACATAAGTTACATCGCCAGTAGCGCCATTGATGGTATTGCCGCCCGTTATGCTGGCGGCATCGAGTATATACGTGATCCCTGTATTATTTGATGCCGTGGCAACATAGGATACAGTTCCGGCCCCCTGGCACCTGGTTGATGTTGCGCCCAGGTTGAAAACAGGTGTAGCTACATCGGAAGTTATATTTATGGTAAGACTGCCGGCCCCGTTACTCCAGGCAAGTGTTGAATTGTTCTGTGACCTGATATAGTAGGTAGCGGTAGTATTTACAGTATAGGTGGCACCTGAACTGGAAGTACTGGTACCATTGGCTGCTGTTTGCCAGTACCAGGTTTCTCCGACAGGTGCAGATCCGCTGCTGGTGAGTGTTACCCCCGGGTTGGAACATTGAGGTGAGTTGGAGGTAGGATTGGAAGGATCTGCCGGGATAATGGGATTGACCGTTCCATTAATGGTAACTTCATCATTGACCCAGGATGCATTCAAACTGTTGGCATTGGTGAGGTAAAACCTAAAGGTTACGGTACCCACATTGGTGAATGAACCACCCGGAAGCGTGATGGTTGGCGTCTGAACAGTTGTATTGGCTGAACCGGTTGCAATATCGGTGGCATAATTATCAAGGCTTGATCTTATGGACCAGGTACTGCCGCCTGCTGCATTCTCATCGGTATACTCGGTAAATGATATACTGGTCAGCGTTAAGGCGTAATAATTATTTGGGGTTATCGTAAACCCATTATAACGGTTTGGATCGAAAACAGTAGTAAGGTTCCAGCCCTGGTACTGAAACACATTGGTTGCAGGAACACAACTTTCAAGGGAGTTCGCATAAACACTGAAAGAGGCATTCGTTGGTTGTGAATTGACAGTTGGATTCTGATTCGGACAGGCGGCTGCCCCGGTAAAGGAAAATACCCCCAGTTGAGCAGTTGCAGTATGGTTGAAAAAAAATAAAAGCAGGATCGCTAAAAGGCAGCATTGTGCTTTTTTAAAGTGCAGGCGGGTAAAAAATGTTTTCATCTTGGGTAATCAATTAGGCGCAGGGTATGTACGCTGCTATTTTGGTTAAAAAGACCATTATTGTTAAAAAGGTTTGAATTTGAACAACAGGCTAGAGCAGTTAGGGGCTGCCCGGTTGAGCTACGCTGTTATAAAAGCAAACTTTTCAATAGGATATTCAATATATTATTCACACGTAATTACCACATTACAATATAAATGCGCAGCAATTTTACTGATCTCCCCTATAACTACCGTATTTCTACGCGTATTCCGGGATGAATAATTACTACGTAAACGAAAAAAATATCCAAATATTATATGCGCCAAATATTATTTTTAGACATCTTCTAAATCGCTGATCTCTAAAATATTAGTATAGACAAAAGATGCTTTGGAAATTGTCATTTCAGAGTTTCGCGGGCATAAAATAAAGCTTAAATTACAGGTTGGAGGTCCAAATGACCTGTCGGGAACATAGCTTATGAAAATACTGTTTTGGTCTGTCGGAAAAAAGCATGAATCCTATGTACAGGAAGGGGTTGATATGTTCACTAAACGCATCGGTCACTATTACCCGGCAGCATGGTTCATTATACCATCCCCAAAAAACTCTGCCATGCTTAGTGAAATGGATTTAAAGAAAAAAGAAGGGGAGACTGTGCTTGGTTTTTTACAAAAAGATGATCACCTCGTACTGCTCGATGAAAGGGGAAAACTCCTAAAAACGGAAGAACTTGCCCAGTACCTTACAAGAAAGGCTGATGAGAATATCAGGAACCTTGTCTTTTTCATAGGGGGTGCTTACGGAGTAAGTGATGCCATAAAAAAAAGAGCCGATCTTCAATGGAGCTTATCGCCCCTGGTGTTCCCCCATCAGTTGGTGCGCCTGGTTCTTGCCGAACAGATTTACAGGGCATGTACCATCACCCGGAATGAAAAATATCACCATAGTTAGACAAATGATATAGATTTGGAATTAAAATAAGGTTTCATGGAACTTTCCTCTTTTCCCGTTACGATTGGTCTTATCATTGCTAACATATTGTTCTCTTTTATCGGCTTCTCCAATTCAAAGCTGGTGGACATGACCATCATGTGGCCCTATCGTGTTGCCCGGGAAAAACAATATTTCCGTTTCATTACATCAGGTTTTTTACATGCCGACATGATTCACCTGTTCTTTAACATGTTCACGCTTTTCTTCTTTGGAAGGGTCCTGGAGGGCATTTTATCGATCGAGGGACTGGGTGGAAATATCGCTTACCTGGGCCTTTATTTTCTCGGACTTATTATATCGGATATTCCCAGTTATTTCAAACACAGAAATGATTATACTTACAGTTCACTCGGTGCATCAGGGGCCGTTTCAGCGGTAATATTCGCCACGATAGTCTTCAGTCCCTGGAGCAGTATTTATTTATATGGCGCCATTAAAATTTCCGCAGCGGTGTATGCGGTACTTTTCATCTTCTATTGTGTTTATATGAGCAAAAAGGGAGCAGGACATATAAATCATGACGCCCACCTGTGGGGATCACTGTTCGGACTAATTTATACCATCATTTTAATAGCCATTCTCCAGCCCCAGCTGTTCACAGACATCCTGGACCAGTTGAAACACCCGAGTCTCTTAGGGAACGACTAGGTCAAGCTGAAGAATGGTCTTTGTGCTTTCGGTGATCTTAAATCTTTCATCAATACGCATTCCAACGACCCAAATGATCTTATTTTCCGACTCCACCACCCATACCTTCTCCTTTTGCAGCAGTGATAATTTGCGGTCGATGAAAAAACGGCTGAGTTTCTTTTTTCGGTTCATACCCAGTGGGTAGAAATAATCTCCGGACCGCCATTTTCGAAGCAAAAGGGGGAAACTTATATTTCTGATATCAAGTGATGCAATATGGTCAGTGGCTTGCACATAGGAGCCGGCCGGCAGCTTGTCCAGGAGACTCTGAGTATGCTTTGCTGTCATGGGAAGTACTTT
>JANYAL010000232.1 GCA_025361325.1 Bacteroidota bacterium | reverse complement strand
ATTTCACTTTAGTGATTTGGGGTCAATGTGATATCAAAAATTTCCATGACTGAGTTGGCCAATAATTTTCTTGCTGCTTCATCTGCAGATGCGTAAGCATCCTCCGGATTTGAGGCTTCTATCTGTAAGTCGATGTGCTTGCCAATACGAACATCAATGACCTGAGTCAACCCTAGATTGTGCAATCCCCCCAAAACAGCCTTACCTTGGGGATCCAACAAGTCTTTTAGGGGCATCACTTTTACTTGAACAATAAATATCATATATTTTGCTGTTTGAATATCAAAGATAAAATAATATACACTGAAAAAATGATGGGTACGGCCAGCCAATGAAAAAGAAAAGATGCTACTATTGAAACCATAAACAGGATTATTTTTAGGATATTATTTCTACCCTTATATGAATTAAATTTCAGCGACATTATTGGCAAGTTGCTGATCATTAACAAACTCAATAACAGGATAAGACCATATAAAAACCATTTGTTAAGCAACAGATTAACAAGTGTTTCATTTTGTTCATTCCAATATATAAGCGGTAATGAAGCAATCAAGAGGCCAACAGCAGGTGTGGGCAAACCTTTAAAACCAAAAGACTGTGAATCATCCAGGTTGAATTTTGCCAATCTCCAGGCGCTTGCACAAGCAAGGATGAATGCAGGCATCAACCAGGCAATGGAAGTATTAATGCCGTCTTCTTCCTTAGCAATACCTAATCTGAGGAACTGGTAAAATATCATTGCAGGAGCGACTCCAAAACTTATCACATCAGCTAGTGAATCTAGCTGTTTCCCCATTTCGGAAGCCGCTTTAAATAATCTTGCCACAAATCCATCCAGGAAATCAATCAATCCCGCAAGGCCAATGAAAAGGGAAGCGAGCCAAATTCTTTCGGGAATATCTACCAATTGGGTACCATCAGGAGTATATTGGATTACGATCCCATTTTGCAAAGTGATTACTATTGCTAGGCATCCGAAGACCATATTGAGAAGGGTGAAAATATTAGGGATCTGTCTTGCCATTGATTAGTCTATTTTTTCATCAATGCCTCAATTTCCTCAACAGTAATAGGAATATTCTTCATAAGGTCCTTATTGCCATTCTTAGTAATCCGGAAATTATTTTCAATACGGACTCCAATCCTTTCTTCCTCTATGTAAATACCAGGTTCGATGGTGAACACCATGCCGGCTTTTATAGGTTCAGTTCTTGTTCCTAAATCATGCACATCAATACCCAAGTGATGAGAGATGCCATGGTATAAGTATTTTGTATAGGCCCTGTTTTCCGGATCCTCATTCTTTACATCTGTCTTTTTCAACAATCCTATATTTAAGAATACCTGAGTAGCTTCTTTGCCTATTTTTTTCGTATAATCAATGATAGTGATTCCCGGTTTCAATATACTAGCCGCATATTGGTGGAGGTACAGGCATGCATTATATACTGTTTTCTGACGGCGCCCGAATTTCCCGTTCACTGGCACAGTACGTGTAAGATCAGCACAATAGTTTCCGTATTCTGCACCAAAATCCATCAGAATTAGTTCACCATCATTACATTTCTGGTTGTTCTCAACATAATGTAGAGTCCTAGCCCGGTCTCCACTGGCTATAATTGATCCATAAGCAGGTCCAGATGCTCTTTGTGAGAAAAAAGAATGATAAATTTCTGCCTCGATCTCATATTCCATTACGCCAGGTCTGATGAATTTAAGCAATTTCCTGAAAGTGTTATCGGTTATATCAATGGCTTTTTGCATTACCTCTATCTCCCCTGGAGTCTTAATTGCGCGGAGTCCCTTCATGATCTTAGCACTGCGTTTATAGTTATGCAGGGGGTAACGTTGTTTAATCATCTCTGCATAACGGTAATCACGAACCGGCACCAGATTTGCTTTCCGGTCATTTTCATTAGTGTTCAGGTAAATGTTATCTACCCAATGAATCCACGGTTGAAGAACACCATCTAGTGCATCTATCCATACGATAGTTTTAATACCCGAGATTCTTGTTGCTTCATTCGTCCTTAACCGGTGCCCATCCCATTTTTCTTTCAGTTCATTT
>JANYAL010000214.1 GCA_025361325.1 Bacteroidota bacterium | reverse complement strand
ACCCAAGTCGAAAAAACCGTTGTACAGGTCAAAGTACGACAGATAATTCTCAACCTTCAGCCGCAGATCAAGTTTATCCATTTCCTGCACTTTCTTAAAATCATTGAATGCCTCTATTTTAAATTTCAAAGCATCCTCCATTGACAATAAGGAATCCTTTGAAAAGGCATTATAGATCCTTCCTTTGAAATACCAGCCATCTGAAGTGGCAGCATACTTAGGACTGCTCATGTATTTATCGATTCCTTCCTTCGCTTTCCGGAAATCACCTTTTCCCATCTGTTCATTAATATCATCCAGGCTTTGGCTGAAACCGGTACAATATCCAGCCAGTAACACTGATATAAAAAAAAGTCTTTTCATGTGTCGTATTTTTTGATAAAGGTATTTGATAATTGCCTATTTGGATGATATTTATGGTCCTTTTTCAATAATCTTACAGGTTTGCCGGCAAGGTTGGTAACCGTTTTTTTATAACCCAAACTGGTGTACATTACGCTTCAATATTACAGTTTTTGATCTCACCGAATACCATACAACAAATTCTCAGTCGCATTGATATTATAGAGATTGTCGGCTCTTTTGTGAAACTAAAGAAAAGGGGTGCCAATTACCTGGGCCTTTGTCCATTTCATAATGAAAAGACCCCCTCTTTCACTGTATCCCCAGCCAAGGAGATCTATAAATGCTTTGGCTGCGGCAGAAGCGGCAACAGTATCAGTTTTTTAATGGAACATGAAAAATACAGTTATGTTGAATCGCTGCGTTGGCTGGCGGCCAAATACAATGTGGAGATCGAAGAAACGGCTACAAGCCCCGAGTTCAAACAACAGCTATTGGTGGCCGACAGTCTTTTCATCATCAATGGTTTTGCACAGCAATTCTTCAGTGATGCACTGTTTTCTACGGAAGAGGGACAATCCCATGCTTTAAGCTACCTGAAAGAACGTGGTTTCCGGGAAGACATTATAAAGAAATTCCAGTTGGGATACAATCCTGAGGGCAGGGACAGTTTTACCAGGGCTGCACTGGATGCCCAGTATAACCTGGAATACCTGCAAAAGAGCGGTCTGGTGACTACCCGCGACGGTAATTCATACGACAATTACCGGGGCAGGATCATTTTCCCTATACACAACCAGAGTGGAAAGATACTGGGTTTTGGGGCCAGGATCATCCGAAACAATGACAAGGCCCCCAAATACATCAATACCCCTGAGAACGAGATCTATGTTAAAAGCAAGATACTCTACGGTGCCTATTTTGCCCGGCTGGCGATCGACAAGTCCGATGAATGTTTGCTCGTGGAAGGCTACACCGATGTATTGAGTCTGCACCAGGCCGGTATAGAGAATGTAGTAGCAAGCGGAGGTACTTCGCTGACACCTGATCAGTTAAGGCTCATCAAGAAATATACAAATAACCTTACTATTATCTACGACGGCGACCCTGCCGGAGTAAAAGCCGCCCTTCGTGGTCTTGACCTGGCTCTGGAAGAAAGTTTGAATGTTAAATTGGTGCTTATACCGGATAATGAGGACCCCGACAGCTATGTACATAAAGTGGGTGCAGCCGCTTTCACGGAATTTGTTGAGTTTGCCAAAAAGGACTTCATCCTGTTTCAATTGGAGATCGCTTTACGGGAAACAGGTAATGACAGTTCAAAGAAAGCCGCTGTGGTGAACCAGGTGGCTGAGACCATCTCCAAAATTAATAAGGCTGAGGACTTTACCAGGCAACAGGATTATATCAAACAATGTGCTGCGCTGTTAAAGATCGGGGAAGACGGTCTGCATGCATTGGTTAATAAGTTTATCCGGGAAAAGATAACCAAGGAGGAAACCCGTTCATTCCGGGATGAGCAACGTAATACAGAACAGGAATCAGGCCTTCCCGGAACTAAGCAGGATACGGAAGTGCTTGCCCTGTTAAACAGGGATGAGATGTTTGAACAGGCCATGATCAGGAGCCTCCTGGAATTCGGAATGTTGGATTGGGAAGGGGAAAAGAAAGTAGCTGACTATATTTTCAGAGAAATTGACGAGAACCAACTGGAAGAACTGATTGATAATCCGGAACTGGTTAAAGTGCTGCATACCTACAAAGGGTGGTATGATGCCGGCCTTGAACCCTCGGCAAAGAATTTCCTATACCACGATGACCTTCAGATGAGTGCCCTGGTTGTTGGGATTATGGATTTCAATTATGAATTGAGCCATAAATGGCCCGAACATTTTGAAGGTCATATTGCCACCCGGGAAGAATTGTACAGGGAGGAAGTGTTTTCAACGCTCAATTATCTGAAGCTCCGTAAATTAAAGCGCATGATGGATGAGAACCAGGGCGATCTGGAAAAGGCCACTGTTGCTGAAGACCAACTGGTATTGGTGCAAACGCATCAGCACTTGAAAAAAATGGAAATTGAACTAACCCGGCAATTGGGTACTGTCATCTTCAGGTAGGCTTTATTTTTTATGCGGAAAACCTGATTTTCCTGTTATTGCCGGCAAGCATATAACCAGAATGATCTTCAGTCAATAAAAAAGGGCTGAAACTATGCTTAGTAGGAGGAATCAGGGGAATAGCCGGGCTTCCTGAAACGTATTGCTGTCCAAACATTATCCAAAACAATAGAACGTTCACTTTCAAAACCATAATGTGAAATGACATCCCAGTTCGTTTCCCGGGTGAGGTCACTGGTGATTTTTGAAGTGACCTTGGGATAGGCCACCCACAATTTAGCATCTGCCTGCAAGGAGGGCACAACGTCCGACAATATCTCCTTTAACTGATTTTGACTTACTGCAAATACCAAGGCAAAATCAATTTTCCTGGTCTTTAAGAGCGGAGTCAGATTCTTCGAAAAAGATAATTTTATGAATTGTTTCTCAATGGAGGAAGGAAGCCCCTGGATCAACACATTCTTTTCGTCTCTTAATTCCAGTTTTTCAGTCAAAGACTGGGAGGTCATTAGCAGCATAATAATTACTTTTTAATGAATGATGGTAGATAACAGGCACTTTTGTTTCCATCATTAACCTGACGAATTTTTCAACAAGCTGGTTTTTTCAGGGGATCAACCGAATACGAGTAATTTATAATCGACTTCAAAAATACATATAATATCCCGGAGATAATATTACTAACTAAAAAAACTCCGCCAAAGACGGAGTTTAAACAGTTCTGGTTAAGCTATTGAATTTATCTGCCTATCGGTTTATAATAGCTAAGTGCTTCATTCATATATCCTTGTAACCTTTCTATACGCTTATCATCTGCCGGATGAGTTGCCAGGAATTCCGGTGGTTTCTGACCACCTGCTGCAGACATTCGTTGCCAAAATGGGATCGCTTCCTTAGGATTATAACCAGCCATGGCGGCAAAAAACAATCCAAGGTGGTCTGCTTCATATTCCTGGTTCCGGGAATTTGGAAGTAATACCGCAACCTGTGCACCTGGAGAAAAGACGTTTGTAAATATGGCATTGGCTTTAGGATTACCCGAAGTAAAGAGGTCCCCAGCTACTTCAAGACCCTGAGCTATAGCCATCTGGCTCATCCTTTCATTCCCATGATGGGCTACGGCATGGGTGATCTCGTGACCGAGTACCACGGCCAATGCCGCCTCATTCTGGGTAATTGGCAACAAGCCGGTATACACTACAACCTTGCCGCCAGGCATGCACCAGGCATTCACTTCTTTACTATTAACCAGGTTGAATTCCCATTGATATCCTTCCAGTTCTTTTCCCAGACCTTTCTGGCTATAATAATTTGTGATCGCCTTGGCAATTCTGGAACCTACGCGTTTGACCATCTCGGCATCTTTACTAGTATTCTCATTGACCACATTGTTTGAAGAAAGAAATGTTCTGTACTGGGTCAAAGACTGTTCCCGCAGCGCAGATTCGGGAAACAAAGCAAGTTGTTTTCTTCCGGTGACCGCATTGGTGGTGCAGGATACCAGGACAGGAATTGCAGAAAGGATAAAAAATAATTTTTTCATGTTTTAAATTTTTATCAATACTCAAATACTAGCAATTGGTGTACCAATTTCTTTAGGGTAATACTGTTTTTAAAAATTTTTGTTAAGATAGAGATTTTATAGAAAAGAAAATCTCTTGTTTTTAAAGTTCATTTCTACGGCGGGATTTCTTTCTGTCACGGTGTTTCAAAATTGGGACCCTGCTTTCCATACCACGCAGGATACGGCCAATATTCTTCTGGTGGGTCAATAATACCATGCCCGCTACCAGCAGGGCAAAGATCCGATACATTATTTCATGTTCGTTCCATATCCACAATACGGATACAGGTAAGGAAATGGCCGCCAGTATGGAACTCAATGATACATAACGGGTCAGGTACAACACCAGCAGGAACACACCTATGCAACAGACAGCGATAACCGGTTGAACGGCCAGTAACATACCAAATAACGTAGCAACGCCTTTCCCCCCCCGGAAACCGGCAAAGATTGGAAAAATATGACCGATCACGGCAGCAAGACCCAGTCCGATCATGAAATTGGTACGTTCCAGTTCATTATGGAAATAATAGGGAAGGAAATTGTATAAGGAGACCGCGGCAACACCTTTCAGCATATCCATGATCATAACAATAGTGCCGTATTTTGAACCCAGTACACGGAATGTGTTCGTAGCACCCATATTGCCACTTCCATAATCCCGGATATCAATCCCAAAAAACTTTTTGCTTATGATGTATGCGGAAGGTATGGATCCAATCAGGTATGCCGTTAAAATGAGAAGAAGTTCTTTCATCCGTTTCCGTTGCTTGCGTTGAAGTGCACAAAAATAAGCATTATTTGAATATTTAACGATTAATTAATGTTAAAACACTAGTAATATATAATAACCATTTATATAATTAATCATATATGCTTCGCAGATAGTTATTAATTATATATAAGGACCAGGCAGGCCCATTCACCTTTATTGGCCTCATGTGCTATTAAAAAATGATGCACATCCAAGACGGGAATAAGTGCAGCAACATCTGACTTCAGGAAGCCACTGAGTATAACACAGGTACCAGGCTTACTGATCCTGGATAATGACGGAATACCTGCAGCGATCACATTCAGATTTATATTTTCGAGTATAATATCATATATTTCTCCTTCCGGCAGTTCGTGTTCCTGCAACACCAGGATCCTGGTACAGTCATTGGCCGCTATGTTCTCCCGGAGATTCGCAATGCTCCAGTCATCATTGTCTATGGCCAACACCTTGCCGGCTCCCATTTTCTCTGCCAGAATGGCCAGTATCCCCGTTCCCGTACCAAAGTCCAGTACATTTTTATGGTGGAGATCGAGATTACTCATTTGTTCAATCATCAGGCAGGTCGTGGCGTGATGGCCCGTTCCGAAACTCATTTTTGGCGTAATGATGATCTCATACTGTACATCAACAATGGGTTCATGGAAGTCAGCCCGTATTGCTGCAAACTGATTCACCCGTACCGGTTCAAAACTACGCTCCCATTGCTGGTTCCAGTTCACTGATTCCACCCATGAACGGCGGTAAGCGCACTGTGGTAATAAGTTGGTGATACCTGAAAATTCCACTTCACTGAAATCATCCTCTGAAATATAGGCGGTCAGCAGGTCATCCTTTTCCTCAAATCCGGCAAACCCTTTGTCTGCAAGCAATCCAATCAACAACTCCGTCTGTTCCGTACCGGAGACAACAAAATCAAATTGTAAATAATTCGTTGATGACACGATCACTGTATTGTAGTGGTTTAGTAAAGTTTCTGCAAAAGTATCTCATATTAATCTACATTACACAAACAGTGTATCGCTGATCCTGTTTAACATTGGTGAAAAAAAAAGGTCCCGCATGAAGCGGGACCATGAATATGGCAAAGTCTATTTAGTGTACCTAATATTATTATTCGGACTGTCCTCCCTGCTGGGGCCTTGGTTGGGCATCAGGTTTAGGGATCAATGCTTTCCTGCTTAATTTGAACTTGCCCGTTTTAGGGTCAATGTCAAGCAGTTTAACCTTCACCTTATCTCCTTCCTTAAAAATGCCTTCCATGGTTTCCAGGCGTTTCCAGCTGATCTCGCTAATGTGCAGCAATCCTTCTTTCTTGGGAAGAAATTCCACAAAGGCACCAAACTCTTTGATGCTCTTCACAGTTCCTTCGTAGGTATCCCCTACAACCGGAGATGCCACTAGACCTTTGACCCAGTTCAGGGCTTTCTCCAGACTTTCCTTCTCCGGTGAAAAGATGCTGACCTCTCCCTGGTTCCCCACTTCTTCTATATTGATGGTAGCACCTGTTTCGCGCTGGATCTCCTGTATCACTTTTCCACCGGGCCCTATCACAGCACCAATATATTCCTTGTCGATGATCAGCTTAACCATACGCGGTGCATGTGGTTTCACTTCTGCCCTGGCCGCAGGCGTGCAGGCATACATCGCATTCAGGATATGCATACGGCCTTCCTTGGCCTGTGCAAGCGCTTTGCGCATGATATCCATGCTCAGGCCGTCAACTTTAATATCCATTTGCACGCCGCAAATACCGTCACGCGTTCCCGTTACTTTGAAATCCATATCCCCCAGATGATCCTCATCACCCAGAATATCTGTCAGAATAGCGTAATGATCGTCCTTCTTAATCAGCCCCATGGCAACACCGCTCACATGCTTGGCCAACGGCACACCCGCATCCATCAGTGCCAGTGAACCGGCACAGACAGTTGCCATAGAAGAAGATCCATTGCTCTCCAACACATCACTAACCACCCTTACAGTGTAAGGATACTCGCTGCCGGGCATCATTTTCTTAAGAGAACGCATGGCCAGGTTACCATGTCCCACTTCCCGGCGGCCAACACCCCGCATCATTTTAACCTCACCTGTTGAAAAAGGTGGGAAATTATAATGTAATATGAATTTTGTGTAATCTGATTTGAATGCACTTTCAACCAATAATTCGTCAAGCGGGGTTCCCAGTGTTACAGTAGTAAGCGACTGTGTTTCGCCCCGGGTGAATAAGGCCGATCCGTGCGGAGTAGGTAAGATATCCGTTTCCATCTCAAGCATGCGGATATCTTCGGTGCCCCGGCCATCCAGGCGTTTCTTGTCGTGGAGGATCATATCCCGTACCACATAGTACTGCAGTTCCCCAAAATAATGGCCAACCAGCGCTTTATCAGCATCTGCTAGCTCTTCGCCGAGAAAAGCTGTTACTTCCTTCTGAAGCTTTGAAAAGGCTTCACTTCTTTCATGTTTCGCAGAAGCGGCAGCAGCAATGGTATACATCTTGTCTTTTGCAAAAGCAGTTATCTTTTCATTCAATTCCTCATTGCGATAAGGTTTGGTATATTCCCTTTTTGAAGTAACACCCACCAGAGACCTTAACTCTTCCTGAGCCTTTACCTGTATACGAACAGCATCATGTGCCATTTCAATTGCCTGTATCAGGTCTTCTTCCTGGCACTCTTTGCTTTCGCCCTCCACCATCATGATATTCTTATCGGTAGCCGCAATGATAAATTCAAGATCGGAAGCAGCCAGTTCTGAGCGGGTAGGATTGATGATCATTTTTCCATTCACCCTGCCGATACGTACTTCTGAAATGATCTCCTGAATGGGAATATCCGAAACGGCAAGCGCAGCTGAAGCTGCCAGACATGCCAGAGAATCGGGCATTACTTCCGAATCAGATGAAATCAGGGAAACCAGAACCTGCACTTCGCATAGGTAATCCTCCGGAAATAAGGGCCTTAACGCACGATCAATCAACCGGGAAGTAAGGATCTCATAATCGTTTAAACGCGCTTCACGTTTGAAAAAAGAGCCGGGTATACGTCCCGCAGATCCGAATTTCTCCTGGTAATCCACAGATAAGGGGAAAAAACTCTGCCCGGCCTTGGGCTCCTTGGTAGCTACCACCGTAGCCAGTATAATGCAATTTCCCTGACGTACTGTTACAGAACCGTCGGCCTGACGAGCAAGTTTACCGGTCTCTATGGTAACCATTCGTCCACCACCCATATCGAATGTTACGGATTTGGAATTGAATACAGACATAATTTTGAAAAGTTTATGGTTTGTAGTGCATGGCACAGGAACAGTTCAAGTATCATTGATCTGAAAATAAGCCTGCCAAAATACAAACCTTGTTTAAAAAGAATATTTCCCAATCCGTACAAACCGTCGGGAATATTCGTGTTACATAAGATTTGAAGGAATTATTTACGGAGGCCTAATTTTTCGATCAATGCCCTGTAACCGCTCAGGTCGTGTTTGCTGAGATAGGTTAACAGGCGCTTACGCTGCCCTACCATCATCATCAGGCCACGCTGTGTGGAGAAATCCTTTTTGTTGCCCTTGAGATGATCTGAAATGTGGTTGATACGGTCTGTAAGCAAAGCGATCTGGCCCTCGATAGAGCCGGTGTTCTTTGCAGCAGCCCCATAATTACTGAAAACAGTAGCTTTTTTTTCTGTTGTTAAATAAGACATCTAATTTGTTTTTGAGGTGCCCGAATTGACACCTTTATTATTTTCTTTATTTCGGGTGCAAAACTACATAAATAAATCCGTTTTTAGTGGTGAAATGACGATTTTTTTTGAATATTGCCTTGTTTTAAGGCATCTGACCATAAATAACCGGTTTGAAATCATTGATTTTTACTGTCACAAATGACCTCTGCTTTGACCAGCGGATGGACCGTATCTGCAACTCATTGTCCGATGCCGGATACCGTGTATCCCTCGTGGGAATAAGAGCACGCCATTCCCCACCCCTTCAACCAAAAAAGTACAAACAGAAAAGGATCGCCCCCTTTTTCAGAAAAGGGGCCGGTTTCTATGCCATCTATAATACCGGCCTTTTCTTTTACCTCCTGTTCAGGAAAGCCGACGCCATTTGTTGCATCGACATGGATACCATGTTACCTGTATGGCTGGCTTCAAAAATAAAGAATACCAAAAAACTGTATGACGCGCACGAATATTTTTCGCAGCAAAAGGAAGTAATCAGCCGGCTGTACATACATAGGTTCTGGTACTGCCTGGAGAAGAAATTCATTCCACATTTCATCAACGGGTATACAGTCAGCGAAGGAATAGCCGAAGCATTCAAAAAGAATTATGGTGTTCAATATGAGGTCATCAGGAACCTGCCCATCCTTAAACCACTCCACACCCACCAACCTGCACCTGAGAAAATCATACTGTATCAGGGTGCTGTGAACGAGTCCAGGGGATTCGAATTCCTGGTACCCGCCATGAAAAAGGTAGATGCAGTTCTGGTGATCTATGGCGACGGGAATTTCATGCAACGGGTAAAAGAACTGATAAAAGCAAACAATCTGCAGGATAAAGTGTTGCTCAAAGGGATGTGGTTGCCGGCCGATCTGGAAAAGATCACTGGCAACGCCATCATGGGGATTAACCTGGTGGAGAATACGGGCTTGAACCAGTATTTTTCGCTTGCTAATAAATTCTTTGATTATATCCACCATGGACTGCCGCAGGTGACCATGAATTTCCCGGAGTACCAGAAGATCAATGAGACTTTTGAAACTGCTGTCCTGATCGATGATCTCTCAGAGACCTCCGTGGCAGATGCAATCAACCTGCTGCTGAACGACCGGCAACTGCATGACCGCCTTGTACAGAACTGCCTAAGGGCGAGGGAGGTCCTGAACTGGCAGGAAGAGGAAAAAAAACTGCTCCGGTTCTATGAGCAGTTGTTTGAAAGCGAGGGATACAAATGAAAAAGGAAGGGAAATGAGAAAGGTTAGCTTAAACGGATAACAGAGATAAAAGCGTTTAAAATAAG
>JANYAL010000184.1 GCA_025361325.1 Bacteroidota bacterium | reverse complement strand
CCACAGACCCGGTGGCGGGAGTAAAAGATGTGATGGTGGGTGGCAGGGCATATGCTATCAGCCCCATACATAGAAAAGCAACTGGCAGAAGCGTATAGAGCAGTAGTTTTAGTTTCATGATTGATGTTAATTTACACGAATCTATTGTGATAGTGTTAACCAAACAATCCGGCATTTTCATTTACCAATTAAATAGTATGCATTACCATCACGGTTATTTACTTTTCTGCAAAAAGATTCTACAAAATTACTGTTAAATCTAAATGGAACCACTTTGAAGACAAAAAAAAATAATCTGTAAGAACAATGATTTTTGCACACTACATCTTGAAAAGGAATTCAGATGTTTTTTTGTTTCTAAGCCTGATTTGAACTATTCCCGGCCTACCAGTTGGCCCGACAGATTAACAGAATCTTTCTCTTAGGATTAAGTTTAGAAAAGGAGAAGTGTGTTGGTATTTTTCTCATAACGGAAACTAAATTTAACAGTTAAAGATGATAAAATGATTTTATACCGCCACACCCCCTGCATCCGGACGTATTGACAATTATTGAAGCCCCTTAACCCGGTGATCTCAACTATCTCAACGCTATGATTTCCTTAGCTCCGGGAGCCAAATCCCCAATGAAGTCCTAATGTACTCATAGGGAAAAGATAAGCAAGTGGTATAGAAAACCCCATTTTTAGCCCCGGCAGGAATCCCCCCAAAGAAATTCCGATACCACCCTGCAACCATACATACAATCCGGCAATCGGATCGGCTAAATATGATTATAAAAATACTGTTCGTTTTAAATTTTATATATCATTGATTATCAATAAGGTAATTATAATTTACCTATTCTTATCCGAACAAACTGATCTGTACAGGTTTTTGATCCTTATTAGAAGCCCGGGCATCTCCGGGCAGGGAAACCTGGTACACCCCGGTAGGTACAAACCGAGAAGCGATGATGATCTCCGTTTCTCCGGCATGGGGGGAAAACAGTTCTTTTACCCGTATTGGGTCGTTATTATCCTTCGACAAATGCGAAAGCAGGAGGTGCGTCATGTACCCGGGCCGGTGACGAAGAAAGAGATCGAGTGCCTGACTGTTCGATAAATGGCCCTTGTTGCTACTTATCCTTTTCTTGAGATGAAGCGGGTATTGTCCCTTTTCCAGCATATCTGCATCATAGTTGGCTTCCAGGAAGGCGGCATGGCATTGACTGAAATGCTTGATCACCTGTTTACAGGCGCTGCCAATATCGGTGAATACCCCAACTGTAACACCTCCATGGCTGATCAGGAAGCTGTGCGGATCTGCCGCATCGTGCATTTTGGAAAAAGGTAAAACAACAAGTGCCCCCACCTGAACCGGCTCGTTGGCCCGGAAGGGATTTGCCAGGTGCCTGATGAGGTGGATGCCCTTTGCGGTATCCGGAGTAATATAGACCGGCAGATGGTATTTATTGGCGAGGGTGGACAACCCCTTTACATGATCCGTATGTTCGTGCGAAACAAAGATTGCTTTTACGGTCTTCATGGAAAAGCCCAGTTTAAGCATCCGCTTCTCTGTTTCGGTACAGCTTAACCCCGCATCGATCAGCACCGCTTCATCAGCATTCCCGATATAATAACAATTCCCGTTGCTCCCGGAGTTCAATGATGCGATGAACAATGACATGCGGGCAAAGAAAATCATTTTTATTCTAAAATCCCCGGGAACTCTGTTCAACTAAAATAATAAGGGTTAAGCAATATGCGGGGTAACCAACGGGCAACAGGTATCCCGTACCAGGCATCTGGCATCAAAACAAATTATGTATCTTTGAAGATTATTACCTGTCCCCAACAGGGGCAGCGTGGAATTTATGATTGTGAACCGTATAAAAACAGCAAAAGTACATGGAACCGATAATAATTTACATTATCATAGGCGCAGCCGCATTGATACTGGGCATAGTACTGGGTAAACTGGTTTTTTCCAGGAACGCCAAAAAGCAGGTGGAAGAGGCCGAACAACAGGCCAGCAAGATCATCGCCGACGGAAATTTACAAGCTGAGAACCTTAAAAAAGAGAAACTCCTGGAGGCCAAGGAGAAATTCGTGCAACTCAAAAGCGACCACGACAGGGACGTGTTACAGCGAAACCAGAAGATCATTGAAGCCGAAAGCCGCATCAAACAAAAAGAGCAATCCCTGAACCAGAAGGACCAGAACCTGGAGAAACAGATAAAGGACAATGAGGCCATCAAGGAAACCCTCAACCGCCAGATTGAAGTGGTGAGCATCAAACGCACTGAACTGGAAAAGCACCAGGAAGAGCATATCCGCAGGCTGGAGAAAGTGGCTGGTCTTTCTGCAGAGGATGCCAAGGCCCAGCTTATTGAAAGCCTCCGGCAGGAGGCCCATACCAAGGCCCTGGTAATACAGCAGGAGATCATTGAGGAGGCAAAACTGAAAGCCACCAAAGAAGCCCGCAAAATCGTTATCCAGACCATACAACGTACTGCTGCAGAAGCCGCCATAGAGAACGCCATTACCGTATTTAACCTGGAAAATGATGAGATCAAAGGTTCAATCATTGGCCGGGAGGGAAGAAATATACGTGCCATTGAGGCTGCTACGGGTGTTGATCTGATCGTGGATGATACCCCTGAGGCCATTGTGCTTTCCTCCTTCGACCCCCTACGCCGGGAAATAGCCCGCCTGTCGTTGCAACGTTTGGTTGCAGACGGACGTATTCACCCTGCACGTATAGAGGAGGTAGTGGAAAAAACAAAGAAACAACTGGATGACCAGGTAATGGAGATCGGCGAACGTACCGCCATGGAACTGGGTGTTCATGGTCTGCATAAGGAACTGATTCGGATGGTTGGCCGTATGCGGTTCAGGTCCTCCTATGGACAGAACCTCCTCATGCACAGCCGCGAAACAGCCAATCTATGTTCCATCATGGCCGCTGAACTGGGCATGAATCCCAAACTGGCCAAACGTGCTGGTTTACTTCACGATATTGGAAAAGTACCGGATGAAGAGACTGAGTTAAGCCATGCTTTGCTGGGTGCTAAACTAGCGGAGAAATACGGTGAGAATCCTGCCGTGGTAAATGCAATCGGCGCCCACCACGATGAGATGGAAATGCAGTATGTGATATCCCCTATCATCCAGGCCTGTGACGCCATTAGCGGGGCAAGGCCCGGTGCCCGGAGGGAGATCATGCAGCAGTACATCCAGCGTATCAAGGACCTGGAGAACCTGGCCATGGCCTATACCGGAGTGGAGAAAGCCTATGCCATACAGGCGGGCCGTGAATTAAGGGTAATTGTAGAGGCCGATAAAGTTAGTGACGGAGACAGTGACAAACTTAGCTTTGATATTGCCCAAAAAATACAGACCGAGATGACATTCCCCGGTCAGATCAAAGTTACGGTGATCAGGGAGAAGCGGTCGGTGAATGTTGCCAGATAGTATTTTGGGATTGGGAACATTCGGCAGGAATAAATTATTGATATCCGGTACAGTTCAAAGTACCGGATTTTTTTGTTACTGGCCCCCGTATTTTAATCCAATTTTGATATGATATTACTATTTGAGCCAAAAAAACTACTAACAAGAAACAATAAACTAAAAACTTTCCCTACCTTTGCCGTCCGCAAAAAACAGATCATATGGATGCAGTAAATTTTGTTCATGAGCAGTTAACGAATAAGTCAACGCTTCCTAAATTCAAGGCTGGTGATAATATCACCGTAAATTATAAGATCCAGGAGGGTAATAAAGAACGTATCCAGAGCTTCAAGGGCGATGTGATCAAAAGGCAGGGCACCGGCGCCACAGCCTCTTTTACGGTACGCAAAATGAGCGACGGTATTGGTGTTGAGCGTTTATTTCCCATCTTTTCACCGAATATCGACAGTATCATCTTAAACAAAGTGGGGAAGGTTAGCCGCGCCAAATTGTATTATTTACGTGACAGGAGCGGTAAAAGCGCCCGTATCCGGGAGAAAAGAATGGCTGTTGCAAAAAAGTAAGCCTGGAGAAAAATATTTTATAGAAAATGTCAAAGATCATGTCTTTGGCATTTTTTTTATTGTAATATGCTGATGAATGAGAACATTAGATATGCTGGTAACTCCGGCCCATTATACAACCGGCTGAAGCGTTCCCGGTTT
>JANYAL010000087.1 GCA_025361325.1 Bacteroidota bacterium | reverse complement strand
ATTCAAAGACTTCCTACGAGATCATGGATATCCTGGGGAAGATACAATCGGACGGCAATACGGTCATCCTGGTCACACATGAAGAGGACATTTCCACTTTTGCACACCGGATCATCCGGTTAAAGGATGGTAAAGTGGAATCCGATAAAATGAATAGCCATCCTGCAACTATTGGCATGCCCGCTTAATAATCCTTCCCGGTTTGAACTTATCCCAATAATTTTTGTTGCTTTGCAAAATAAACACCCGTACAAAAATGGCGATAAAGATATATACACGAACAGGCGACATGGGTAAGACCAGCCTGATCGGCGGTACCAAGGTCTCCAAGAGTCACCTGCGGATTGATGCATACGGTACCGTGGATGAACTGAATTCCTTTATTGGCCTAACCTGCGATCATCTAACAGATGAGCACACGCGTAAAATGCTGAAAGAGATACAGGACCGCCTGTTCACCATCGGGTCCTCCCTTGCCTGCGACCCGGACAAAGAGCCCCTGATGAAGATACCCGATTTGAAAGAAAGTGATGTGGAATTACTGGAAAAAGAGATCGATGCCATGATGGATGTACTCCCCCCCATGAAATGGTTCATCATACCCGGAGGCCATGTAGCAGTTTCCACCACACATGTTACCCGTTGTGTGTGCCGCCGTACCGAACGTATCTGCGTGAATATGATGGAACAGAATCTCTTCGTTGACCCCCTGGTCATTAAATACCTGAATCGCCTGAGCGATTACCTTTTTGTACTGGCCAGGTATGCCGGGCACTTGTTGCATGTGGCAGAGATACCATGGAAACCAAGAATATGAGTAGATACGCTGATTTGCAGCTTTACGAATAATTGATAACTGTGAATTATTTAATTAGCGGTTCATTTTAAACTCTATTCATACCCCCATTGCCTGTCTGCATGTTCTAAGATCTGTACATCAAATGATCTTCCCGTCCTTCATGTGCAATATCCTGTCTCCCATCCTGGACAGTTCCTCATTGTGCGTAACAATCAAAAAGGTCTGACCTAAACGATCCCTGAGATCGAGGAATAATCGGTGCAGTTCCCTTGCATTTGTACTGTCAAGGTTTCCGGTGGGTTCATCCGCCATAACGATGGAAGGGTTATTGATGAGCGCGCGGGCCACTGCTACTCTTTGCTGCTCACCACCGGAGAGCTGTTGTGGTTTATTCTCCAGCTTATCCGGTAGCCCTAAGGTCTTCAACAGCACCATGCCCTTGAGCATTACTTCCTTCTTCTTTTCCCCCCCGATCCACCCGGGTATGCATACATTCTCCAGTGCTGTGAATTCGGGAAGCAAATGATGGAATTGAAATACAAAACCTACATGTTTATTCCGGAATGCTGATAATTTCCTTCCTTTAAGGTTCTCTATTTGCTGCCCGTTTATGATGATACTTCCCTTATCTGCCTTATCCAGGGTACCCAGGATATGCAGCAGGGTGCTTTTCCCTGCACCTGATGATCCAACGATACTTACAATTTCTCCCTTGTTGATATTGATGTCGACCCCCTTCAGGACCTCCAATTGGCCATATTTCTTATGGATATCTCTTGCCGTTAACATGATTCGAAAGTAGTCAATAATTGTAAAATATCAGCTCAAAAACAGCGGCCCAGGGGGTTTAGAAATCAAAACATAGGAAACTGGCCAAATACCCTTTTAAAAAACACTTTTGGTTATTTCGTACGAACTTATACATTTGCAAAAAAATAAACCCATTACTTACGATGTTCTGGACACTTGAATTAGCCTCCCACCTGGAAGATGCCCCCTGGCCGGCCACCAAAGACGAACTGATCGACTACTCCATCCGGAGCGGGGCTCCTATTGAAGTAGTGGAGAATTTACAGGAACTTGAAGACGAGGGTGAGATCTATGAAGGGCTGGAAGACATATGGCCCGATTATCCGAGCCAGGAAGATTTTTTCTTTAATGAGGATGAATATTGAAAACCCTTACTACCCCACCCCAGAAGTGGGAACATTGCTTATTATATTTTTACAGCACTTAATGCTATTACAAACTTAATATAAAAGCCCCTCAATATAGAGGAGTTTCATCAATCATGTAAAGTCTGCTACCCCCTTCCCGGACAGAGGGTGTTTACTTCTCCATCTGCTCAATCACTGCCTGTGTTACACCGGTAAAAGAGAACCCGCCATCATGGAACAGGTTCTGCATGGTGACCATCCGGGTCATATCGCTGAACATCATTACGCAATAATTGGCGCAATCTTCGGCACTTGCATTTCCCAGGGGGCTCATCTTTTCAGCATAATTTATGAACCCGTTGAAACCTTTTACCCCACTTCCCGCCGTGGTACGTGTAGGCGATTGAGAGATCGTGTTCACACGTACATGCTTCTTTACCCCGTAATGATACCCGAAACTCCGGCCTACACTTTCCAACAATGATTTGGCATCCGCCATCTCATTATAATCCGGGAAGACCCTTTGCGCGGCGATATAGGTTAGTGCTATCACGCTCCCCCATTCATTGATGGCATCCATTTTCATGCATGTGGCCAGCACGCGGTGCAGGCTTATGGAAGAGATATCGAGCGTTTTTGCATTGTAACCATAGTCGATCTCCGTATAATGCCTGCCTTTGCGCACATTAAGGCTCATACCAATGGAATGCAGAATGAAATCCACTCCACCACCAAAGTGTTCCAGAGCTTTTGTAACCAGGCTATTTACATCATCGTTACTACTGACATCACAGGGGATGACAGGGGCATTAACCAGTTCCGC
>JANYAL010000024.1 GCA_025361325.1 Bacteroidota bacterium | reverse complement strand
GCATTTCCACTTTTTTTAATTCGCTGGTTGCCTTATCATAATACCGGAGTTTGGCATATCCATCTTTCCCAACCCCGGTAACAACAAGGCTCATTTCCTTACCGGCTGTAAGAAGGACAACTCATCAGCCACTTCCTCGGAGATCGTAACTGAATCGCAGGTTCATTCTTCTGACCAATCGCTGGTAGCCGATCAGACGGATGAAGTGGCCAATGATGCCAGCACTTCCGTGGAGAACACTATTGCTTTTACAGGTAACGGCCCCCAGACTCTGTTCCCTCCTCCATGCAATGCTACCATTACATACGATACCCTGAATGCTGTCAGGACACTTACCATCACTTATAACGGTTTGAACTGTAATGGCACAAGGATGCGTACCGGTGTGATCAAGGTATCCATTCCTGCAGGTGTTTTATGGAAAAATGCCGGGGCACAAATAACGATTACCTATATCAACTTTAAGGTCACCCGGATCAGTGATGGAAAAAGTTTGACCTTCAATGGTGCAAAAGTGATCACCAATGTTTCCGGCGGTTTACTGCGTAACCTGGCAACTATCGGAACAGTTACACATACCATTACCAGTTCCGGTATCACTATCACATTTGACGATGGAAGCCAGCGCACCTGGCAGATAGCCAAGCAAAGGGTATTCACTTACAATAATGGTATCGTGATTTCCACTACCGGAACGCATACTGATGGTAGTACAACCGATATCGCTGAATGGGGCACCAACCGTTTTGGCAACGCCTTTGTTACGCAGGTCGTTGATCCTATGATTATCCGTCAGGATTGTAACTGGAGGCTTACTGCCGGACATATACGGCATTCCCGCCTGGTTCGTACGGTGGATGTAACATTTGGCCTGGACGCAAATGGTAATCCAACAACCTGTCCAGGTTTAGGTGCTTATTACATGAAGATAGTATGGGTAAATGCAGCCGGTAATACCGTAACAGTCATTCTTCCTTACTAGTTGACGAAAAGATATAAAAAAACCGCCCCTGCAAAGCAGGGGCGGTTCTTTTATAGGGCAGCTGAATGTTGCCTGTTAATCTTTAAGTTGCAGGTTTATCAATGCAACAGCAGCCAGGGTCATCAGCACCAGCGCTATCGCTCCGAATACATTTGTTCTTTTGTTATTGGTATAGTCTCCCATGATCTTCCTGTTGTTACAAATGTGCAGGATGAGTGCGATCAGTACCGGGGCAGTGATACCATACAGCACAGCGGTATAAAGCAGTGATTTAATTGGGCTGATGCCAAAGAACTGCATCAATAATCCGAGCACCAGTGAAATGGTCATAGTAATATAGAAGCCGCGTGCCTCATGAAATTTTTTACTCAAACCTTCTTCCCAGTTAAATGTTTCGGCTATCATACAACTCAATTCCCCTGCCAGTACGGGAATGGCCAGCAGTCCTGTTCCGATCACCCCAACGGCAAAGAAAGCATGGGCCAGTTCGCCCGCCAGCGGCTTTAATGCCTGTGCCGCTTCTTCTACGGTATCGATCTGATTGATTCCTGCATTAAAAAGGACAGTACCTGTAGTGAGAATGATAAAGAACATCACCAAATTGCTAAAGATCATCCCACCGTTAACGTCCAGCTTCATATCAGCAATGATACGTTTGTCAATGATCAGTTTTTTTTCCTCTAGCTCCTCCACTTTCATGGAAGCCTGCCAGAAAAAGAGGTAGGGTGAGATAGTAGTTCCCAGTATGCCAACAAGTGCCATGAAGAAGGCGAGATTGTTCTCTATTTTTGGGATGAACGCGCTTTTCAGAACAGCAATTTAATCGGTCCTGGTCAGGAAAGGGATAAGAATATAGCTGAAAAGGGCGATGCACAGCCATTTCAGGATAGTGGCGATCTTGTGGTAGTTGAATAAAATGAAACTCAGCATCAGCACAATGGTGAAGAAAATGGAGAATGCGAATGCAGGAACTGCAGGCATCATTAAATTACCCACCGCACCCATACCGGCTATATCTGCACCTATATTGAGCGTGATGGAGGGGAAGCTGATGGCCAGGATCAGGTACAGCACTTTACTGGAGTAATATTTTTTAATTGCACCCGTTAGCCCTTTCCCGGTCACCAGGCCAATGCGTGCGCACATTTGCTGTATGGCCAGCATCATAGGATAGGTGAATATAGCAGTCCAGAGCAGCTTTGTGCCAAAGCGGGCACCGGCCTGGGAATAGGTAGCAATATCGGAAGGGTCATCA
>JANYAL010000008.1 GCA_025361325.1 Bacteroidota bacterium | reverse complement strand
TGATGACCGTCTCGATGTGATTGCAACCGACCATGCCCCGCACCTGTTGCAGGAAAAGGAAGGACCCTACGAACATGCCCATGCCGGACTGCCGCTGGTACAGCACCCCTTGCTGCTCATGCTGCATTATCATTCACTGGGCTGGATAAGCCTGGAAAAGATAGCAGAAAAGATGAGTCATGCTGTAGCCGATTGTTTCCTAGTGAAAGACCGGGGATATATCCGGGAGGGATATTATGCCGACCTGGTCCTTGTTGATATGAATGCACCATCCACAGTTACCCCGGCAAATATCAACTACCGCTGCGGGTGGAGCCCCCTGGAGCAATTTACTTTTCCGGCAACAGTCACCGATACTTTCGTGAACGGGTACCGGGCATATGGAAACGGCGTGTTTGATGAATCTTATAGAGGACAACGGATATTATTTAACAGGTAATATTTGATATTGAAATATTGTGAAGGGCGCAAAGCTTTGTGTACGGTCAAATATTCAATATTCAACATTCAATCTACATGGAAACAGACAAAACGACCCTTGCCGATCTTTCCATATTCAACGATGGTGATGATTTTTCTTTTTTCAGCAAGCTGAACCTCTGTACAACCACGCGTGGCAGGGACAAACTCTACCAAAACTTATCCACGCCGTTGCAAAGTATTGCTGAAATACAAGGCATCCAGCAAACCATACTGTGCCTGGTCAGCAAAGAAAAGCACTGGCCATCCCGGATCAGCAACGGTACCATCATGGTCATCGAGAAGTTCTATGAGTCTGCCATCGACGAGATACCTTCAGGCGCATCCGCATTCAGCGCTTTTACCTATAAACTCCTGCACAGTTATGATCATGCGCTCGTAAAATATTCAGCCCAACACTGTTTTGACC
Source organism: Bacteroidota bacterium (assembly GCA_025361325.1). Classification (GTDB taxonomy): domain Bacteria; phylum Bacteroidota; class Bacteroidia; order Chitinophagales; family Chitinophagaceae; genus Ferruginibacter. The sequence goes on along the minus strand of JANYAL010000008.1, from coordinate 3,487 downwards.
TCATCAAAGGAATGCAAGGGGTGGTACAGGACCTGCTTGACGAAGAAACACCGGCACCACTGCGAAAGATACTGGAGCAGGCGACACAAATCATGAATAAGGAGCAGTTTGGGATCGTGGAGCGGCACGACCGGCTGGCCGATTTATCCGGAGCACAGTTGCTGCGTTTTGCAGGGTTTATCCGGTATCATTACAAACTGAATATGCTGGAATTGCTGGACATCTTTGCACAAGTAGATGCCTGGCTGAGCATGGCAAAAGCGGTTAAGGTATTCAACCTGCAGTTCCCTGTATTCATTGAATCGGAGAAGCCCTACCTCGAAGCAAAAGGATTATATCATTTATTGCTTAACGAGCCGGTGACTTATGATGTAAGTCTTACCGAGCAACATAATTTCCTGTTCCTCACCGGGGCCAACATGGCCGGTAAGAGCACGTTCATCAAATCAGTAGGCTGTGCACTCTTCCTGGCGCATACTGGGATGGGGGTTCCTGCAACGAACATGCAGCTTTCTTTCTTCGATGGCCTGCTGAGCAATATCAACGTAACGGATAACATTGCCAAAGGAGAAAGTTATTTTTATAACGAAGTGCAGCGTATCAAGTCCACCCTGGTGCGCATCCATAACGGAAAGAAATGGATGATCCTGATCGATGAACTGTTCAAGGGCACAAACGTGCAGGATGCCATGAAGTGCAGCAGCACAGTTATTGAAGGACTGTTGAAAATGCACAATTCGGTATTCATATTATCCACACACCTGTATGAGATCGGGAAGGACTTAAAGAAGTTCCCAAATATCAGCTTTAAATATTTTGAGACATCGGTACTTAATGACCAGCTTCATTTCAGTTACCAGCTCCGGGACGGTATCAGTAACGACCGGCTCGGATACCTGATCCTGAAACGCGAAGGGGTGGTGGATATGTTAGAGAACTTGTAGGGCATTTCTCGCAGGGGTGCAAATGAAACGCAGAGTCGTTGCGTATTACTACGGTTTTTGTATTTAATTGTAGCGGCTTTGCGTAAAAAATTTTGTAAATTATAGTATAAACCATTTCAATGAAAAGAGCCCTGTTGCTCATAGTGGCCCTGGTCTTCCTCTTCGCAACAGAGATACTGCGGGTGTATTTCATCATGCCCTTTCCCGGGAGCCAACGGTCTGATACCATCGGTATCGCGTATACCATTGGCAGATACATCTGGCTGCTTAGGTTAGCTGGGTTACTGTTACTGTTGCCTCCGGCCATCCATGTGTACCGAAAGGGTAAACGCAGCAACCAGATCATTCTTACTATTTTCATCCTTCTATATGCCCTGGTGTTCTATTTATTCAATTTCCGTTTCCTGGCAGAAAAGATGTTCTACCAAACCAGGCATAAATTACTTTTACCCCTTGCTGATAGCAGGATCGATACGGCAAAGCTGGTGATCGGTATCTGCATCAATGGACAGGCTAAAGCCTATCCTCTCGAGATCATCGCATATCATCACCAGGTAATAGACACCGTGGGGGGCGAGCCCGTTATGGTTACCTATTGTTCGGTCTGCCGGACAGGTCGCGTGTTCAGCCCTTTCGTGAACGGGAAATACCAGCATTTCCGACTCGTTGGCATGGATCACTTTAATGCTATGTTCGAGGACGGGGATACAAAGAGCTGGTGGCGCCAGGCTACCGGTATATCCATAGCAGGCCCATTACAGGGTATGGTATTGAAGGAACTGCCCTCACAGCAGGTAAGACTGGCTGCCTGGATCAGGCAATACCCGAATACACTGGTTTTACAGCCCGATACGCTTTTTGCCAGCCAATATAAAGAACTGGAAGGATTTGACGATGGTACCATCAAAAGCAAACTGGAGCGCCGCGACACCGGTTCCTGGAAGTTCAAGTCGTGGGTAATAGGAATACGGGTGGATGATCATGAAAAAGCCTATGACTGGAATGAACTCGTGAAGCATCGGGTAATCAATGATACCATTCAGGACAACCCGGTTGTGCTGGTACTTGAGAATGACGGGGTCTCCTTTCATGCCTGGTACAGCCAGGTGAATGACAGAAGATTGCATTTTATATTTAACGCGTCTAAACAACAAATGCAAGATGAAAGCACGCATTCCTTATGGGATATGAATGGACTTTGCACGGATGGGGAATATAAGGGCAACCACCTTAAAGTGCTTCCTGTTTACCAGGAATTCTGGCACAGCTGGCAATATTTTCATCCCACTACAACGGTCTATACCGGGAATTAATACGCTACAAAAGAAGCAGGAGTAGTTTCTTTTTATTAATTTTCCGTCATTAATCGTACCCCATGTTAGTAAAAACCTATGGCAGCGCCGTATATGGCGTGGAGGCCATCACCATCACAGTAGAGGTCAGCGTAGATAATACCGGCAAATTCTATTACATCGTTGGCTTACCTGACAATGCCGTCAAGGAAAGTATGCAGCGGGTAGAGTCGGCCATTAAGAACAATGACTTTTATATGCCCCGTACCAAACTGGTGGTGAACCTGGCACCGGCAGATATTAAAAAGACCGGCACCGCTTTTGATCTTTCCATCGCCATCGGTACCCTCGCAGCAACCGGTCAGATCAGCAACCCGGAGAAATTAAATGACTATGTGATCATGGGCGAGCTTGGACTGGATGGTGAAGTGTTACCCATCAAGGGGGCCTTACCCATCGCCATACAGAGTGGCAGGGAAAACTTCAAAGGGCTTATAGTACCAAAGCAGAATGCACAGGAGGCTGCACTCGTGAATTCAATCCGGGTGTACGGTGTATCGAATCTCAAAGAAGTGCTTGGCCTGTTCGCCGATGAAGGCTCCATAGACCAAACGGTAGTGAACACACGCGAGGTATTCGCACACGCCCAGGGCGATTTTGATATTGATTTCAGTGAGGTAAAAGGCCAGGAGAATATAAAAAGGGCCCTGGAAATAGCAGCTTCGGGCGGGCATAATGCCATCCTGATTGGCCCCCCCGGTGCCGGTAAAACGATGCTGGCAAAGCGGCTCCCCACCATATTACCGCCCCTTAGTCTGCCCGAAGCACTGGAAACCACCAAGATCCATAGTGTAGCGGGGAAACTGCCGGTGCATTCAACACTCATCTCAAAACGCCCGTTCCGGAGTCCGCATCATACCATTTCTGATGCGGCACTCGTTGGTGGCGGAGGAATTCCCCAACCCGGAGAGATCTCCCTGGCCCATAATGGGGTGCTGTTTCTGGATGAATTACCCGAATTCAAAAGAACCGTGCTTGAAGTGATGCGCCAACCGATGGAAGAAAGGAAGGTCACCATTTCCAGGGCTAAGATAGCACTTGATTTTCCCGCCTCCTTCATGCTCATAGCCAGTATGAATCCATGTCCTTGCGTTACCTTTTCCCATTTAAAGGCACAGTGCCGTATAACTACTTCAAAAAGAGTATGGTAGCTAATCCTGTGACTCTGGGTGAAAAGCTTAGAAACCGGAG
>JANYAL010000004.1 GCA_025361325.1 Bacteroidota bacterium | reverse complement strand
TTAGAGGTATGGTAATCAATACCCGTTGGTACATTCGTCGGGTTCGTGACATATTCACTGGTGGCATATAACAACCGGGTGGGAATGGCAGGTGGCTGCCTGTCGATCTGGTTGTGAATGGAAAGTGGCATATCAGCCGGCATTGCCAGTCTCCTGTAATCAGACCATGCTTCTACCGGCGTGGTCGTATTGAATGCCAGATATTTCTGACGTATGATACAGCCAAGCTGCTGGGCGAAAGTGCCACATGCTCCATAATTGGTCTGCAGGTTGCCGGGTTGAGAAGTATAAGCAGATGAAGACCCTGCACCAAGATAATTGAATGAAGATTGCACACCACTGTTGAACAGGCTTTGAGCGTTGCCTGGCAAATAACCCCTTAGCACAGCTTCAGCCTGAAGGAAATAGCTTTCAGCAGCAGTGAATACGATGGCTGATTGAGAAACGGATTGGAGTAATCCGGGGCCGAATACAGAAGCAACACTGCCCACGGCGTTGTTGTTGGCGCCCAGTATATTACCTACATAATTACCGGATGAATTGGGTGCATACCAGAAAGTATAACGTGGATCATTATTGGCCTGGCAGAAATTGATGATATACCTGTTAGCCCTCCAGAAATCCTGTGTAAAAGTGCCTGCAGTATTAATACAAAAACCATAAAAGGGATTCTGTTTTCCACTAGAATTGGTATACCCCGGATTTACAGAAGCATCAGTGGATAGAAATCCACCCCCATTGCCAACGATGTCATTGATCTCGGTCTGAATATAAGCATTCCGGCCGATCTGAGACTGGCGTATCAGCATTCTCAGTCTCAGGCTATTACAAAACTGAATCCACTTTGTATTGTTTCCTGAAAACAGTACATCCTCTGTGGTAGAACCAATAGCATCGGCTCTTTTAAAATATACGATGGCCGCTTTCAGTTGTTTTGCCAGGTCATCATAAACAGACTGTGCATCGTCATATTTCGGGGTCAGGTTGGCAGTTCCCTGCAAAGCCTGTGAATAAGGAATATTATTGAATTGGTCTACTAATTGCTGGAACACAAAGGCCTTCATGGCCTTGGCAGCCCCTATATAGAAATAGTTATTGGTAGCCGTTGCCGTTTTTTCCACATAGTCATAATCCTCCAGGTTACGGTAAGATGCCTGCCAGTTACCATCCCCGAAATCGGTGGTCTCTTTATAGCTGGCTCCGTCGGAAGCACTCAGTGCATAACTTCCGCTAGGTGCCCAATAGTTCATCCACTCCGTTATGGTCTGGAAATTACCAGCCACAATCAGGCGTGAAGCCGTTACTGTCTGCGCATTGGCAAGCACCAGGTCAACGCTTGCGTTGGTGGAGGAGTTCGGATTCTGATTGATATCAAAGAAGTTCTTACTGCAACTGCTAAGCACCAATGCTCCGAATAATATGATTGATAATTTTTTCATTTTTATTTTATTTACAAATAAATAAATCAGAGTAGTTTATTCAGTTAAAAAGTAAGATTCAAACTAAAAGCAACGAATTTGGTCGGAGGCAGCTGGTTTATATCTGTGCTTCCAGTACCATTACCGGTAGTATTGCTGAACTCAGGATCACTCCAAACGTTCTCCTTGGCTTTTTGCGTAAATAAATTCCTTCCGGAAACCTGCATACTGCAACCTTTGATGAAACCACTCATCAGTTTCTTGGGGAATGTATAACTTAAAGAAACCTCCCTTAATTTCCAGAAATCCGCACTGTTCACATAGTTGCTGAAATCAGAATTCCAGGTATTGGCCCAAAAGCCTATATTACCATCATTGGTATTGATATTGGTATTAGGCACATATTTGGCGCCATCAAAGTACACTGAATTTGGAATAACGAAGGGCTGACGTCCGGAAGAAGCTGAATAGGCAGATACCCCGGTAAAGTCGAGGTTGTTACCAATTCCATTAAAAATCACTGCACCTATACGGGCATCAGCAACAGCGGTAACTGTGAATCCTTTAAAAGAGAAAGATGTATTTAGCCCAACTTTCAACGGAGGGTTGGTGGTACCGAAGTATTGCGGGGTATTATTCAATGTTGGCAGACCGGTATTCTTGTCTACCGCAATTTTATTGGTAACGGGGTCACGCACCCAGTCTGTCCCTTTTAGAACCGGGTAAGGTTTGCCAACCACTGCATATGAGCTTCCACCCACATTTACTTCAGATAAACCATAACCTATAGAAAGAACGGTGTTCTCATTATAAGATACATTACCGCCTACATCCCAACGGAAACCTGAGCGCGTCTTCACGACCGGAGAAAATTTAAGGTCTACTTCTATCCCTTTGTTCTGCATCTCACCGGAGTTTACAACAGAAGAGGAATAACCGGTAGAAGTGGATATCGTGATAGGAATGGTCTGATTAATCGTATTGGTCTTGTACACAGCAGCAGACAAAAGGATCCTGTTCTTCCAGAATGCCAGTTCAATACCTAATTCACGGTCTGTACTTATCTCAGGTAAGATATTCGGATTAGCAAAACGTCCGTTGACACTGAAACCGGCTACACCTCCGAATGGAAATCCACCACCCGCATTGAACGTATTGGACAGAGAGTAAGCACCAACGCTAACTTGCGCGGTTTTACTGTAAGCTGCCCTGATTTTACCAAAACTCAGGAAGTTGCTGTTCTGTAATCCTTTGATGGCATCTGTGAATACAAAGGAAAGGTCGGCAGCAGGATACAGGTAAGAACGGTTCTTTTCAGAAAGCAATGAGGTCCAGTCATTACGCAGTGAACCGTGCAGGAACAGGAAGTTCTTATATCCTACCGAAAGGTCTCCAAAAGCGCCCACCCTACGGGTCTCAGCATAATTCTCACCTACAGCAGGTTCACCAACCCTGTTTGATATGTTATAGAAATTAGGGATTACCAGTACACTTGCTGAAGTACTTAGAATCCTCGATTTGGAAGTAATCAATGAAGTACCGAGGATGAATTTGAAATCAAAGCTCTTATAGTTGGTATGCACGGTAGCCAATAAGTCGCTGGTCAGCCGCTGGCTATAACTAAGAGCATCCCCCTCGCTGGGAGATAATTTCTTAACACCGCTGGGGATATTACCTGCACTCCAGGGATCAGCAATGGCCCAGGGGGCAAAAGTGTATCCTGCCTGTGTATATTTATTTGAATAATCATTACGTGCAATACCGGCTTTATAATTGAAATCGAGCCAGCTCAATGGTTTAGCACCCAATGAAAATGCCGCGATCAGGTCATTGTTCCTTTCGTCGAGCCTGGTCTGGTCAATCTGCCACCAGGGATTACCATAATATGCATTATAGAAACCGTCGGGGCTTGCCAATGGATTGTTCTGCCAGTTCCTGTAATCCCGCAGGTCAACCATGGAAGGTTGGTTGATGATGGTCCAATACAGAGGCCTGTTCTGGAAATAGGAACCGCCACCTGCATAACCGCCTCCAACACCGGTAGTGCTGGAAAAGGGAACTCCTGAGCCCGGTGTGGTATTAGTATGTGTTAGGGTATAACCTACATTATAATCCACCCGGAAAATACCGGCTTCTTTAGATCCGTTTGCACGGATGGCATCCCTGCGGCTTACATCCATAGGAAGCACACCTGCTGCATTCACATCCTGAAAAGAGAAGAAGAATTTACTCTTTTCGTCACCAGCTGAATAGGATACATCATTCGTCCAGGTAAGTGCTCTATCAAAGAAATCCCTTTTTGCATTGGGCTTAGCTGCATAAGTAGCTGAATCCTGTTTCATGAAGAAAGATCCATCGTTACGGAAAACAGGGATCGGACCTCCGAGGGGCACACGCTGACCGTTATACCTTGGGCCATAATTCTGGTTCTCATAGGGAGCATAAGGAACATAAGGAGAAGATGGGAACAACACCATATATGGTGCGTTCAAAGGCTCTCCACCCCAGGGACCAAATTCATTCTGGAATTCAGGCATGTAAGCAATAGTCTCGAAACTGGCCGTACTGCTCAGTTTAACGACGGGTTTGCCACGAACACCCCTTTTAGTAGTTACTATGATAACACCGTTGGAAGCTTCAGAACCATATAGTGCGGAAGCAGAAGCACCTTTCAGCACAGTCACATTGTCCACATCATTGGGGTTCAGGGTGCTGATATAACTGATTGGAAGCTGAATATCATCTACAACCAGTAAAGCCTGATTATTACCCAGTATAGAACGGTTTCCACGCAGCGTGATGCGCGTATCGGGTTTAACACCATTGTTAACAAGTTGTATCTGAAGACCGGAGACTTTGGCAGCCAGGCCCGTTGACAGGTTAGTAACCTTAGCCTGGTTGAGTTCATCGGTATTGATTTTTGCTGTAGCATAGCCAAGCTCTTTGGCCTGTTTCTTAACCCCCATGGCGGTTACCACAACTTCGGTAAGCCTGGTGGATGTAGTACTCAATTCCAGTACCTCAACAATGTTAGAGCGAACACCAACATTCACATCGGAGGAAACATACCCGGCTGCAGATATCGTAAGAACCGTACCGTCCTTAACTCTGACAGTAAAAGCGCCATTGGCGTCTGCCTGTGTCCCGGTGGGAGTACCTTTTACTTTAATTGTACTAAAAGGAACAGCGTTACCGTCTTTATCAGTAACCTTACCGGACACCACCCGGTTTTGGGCAAATGCCAATACTCCACAGAGCATGAGCATTGTTAACAGTGATAAAAATCTTCTCATGTGCAATTAATTGAGTTTAATGATTTGTAAAAATAAGAATATTTTCTTAACGTCAAAAAAATGTTAAAAAAATTGTTAGCCCTGCCATTCATAATTCATGACAGTCCAGGAACCGAAATAGCTGCATTGTTCACATAATTCTGTTAAAATGCAAAACGTAACTGTAATTTAATTTCTGATTTATGATTCCCCCTGATCAGGTCCAGCCCGCTTCCAATATAGCTTTTAGCAGTATACACCGTTCTTGCCCACTTCATCCAGATGCTGAATCTCTTACTCATTACATAATTCGAATTGATATAATATCTATACCCTTTATCATACATAAAGGGTATGGAAAAATTGTACAAAACATCATTTTCAAAGGCATATATCCTGCTGTTATACCCATCTGTATGGAAAAATACCCCCCCGATATTACCCGAAAAGGATCTAAAAAAGGGCTTATACACCAGTTCCACCAACGACAAAAATCCTTGTTCAGGCTTGGTACCCTTTTTGTTATACCATGCTATCTCTACCCGGTTTCTCATTTTCAGAACACGGCTCAACGAAAAGATGGCTTCGGTACGCCAGTTCTGTGTAGAAAGGGCAGTTAAACCGCTGATCACCGCTTGTCCGGTTGCTTCGTTAACTTCCCTGTTTCCCTGGCGGTAACTGCTGTAGATCTCCATTTCCCTACGTGGCCTGAAACTGAGCTGCACCTGGTAGTCGTTTTCATTGGATGGCGCATTCACCCCATATTTGAGCCAGGGGAAATGAATGAGGTCGGCATAAGCATCCACCTGCCAGGCAGGGCCGGGCCTCAGTGTCATTCCCAGAAAAACGCCCTGCTCATTATTAGGTGTGGTATTTCTTGTAAAAGCATTGGAATACAGGCTCTGGTACCCCATAGAGATATTCCGGTACACGATAGAAAAATCCGTATGGGCCGAGGCACTGACCAGCATACCCTGTTCAAATGCCGGAAACAAGCCCTCATTCACCGCGGCTTCTCCAAAAAAGTGCACATTTCTGTAGTTAAATGAATAATCGATGCTGTAATTGGCGAATGTTCTTCCATGCAGTGCAAACTTATTATAGGGTTCCGGACTTTTAACCAGGGGAAGGCTGAATATATATCGCACACCGTTGATGCCCGCATGGAATAATCCCTGGTGCCAGGTAAGATTCCCCCCATACACGAGCTGGTGGAGAATACCCTTATTGGCTACTTCGGTTGCAGTGCGGTGGTAGCCGGTGGTTTGCAATGAGCTTACAAAGCCACCGATGGATGACAGGCTGTCCTTTACATAATGGGCATCTATATTCCTTACCGAAACAAAACCAGTTGCCTGCCAGCGTCCTCTGCCTATGGTGATACCCACCCCCCGGTGAAAATTGATCTCACCCGGTGAATTGTAGGGCCGAAGTACTGGCCCCTCGCGCTTTACACTCATTATGGCAGCCGATCTTTTAAAACCGAATCCCTGCCATTGTACCAATCCCTGACCCAGGTTCACGGTATAATCGCCCAGAGCAAGGGATTGCACCAGTCCCAGGTCACGGGCAAAAAAATGAGCGGAATAAGAATCAAAGCCCTGTTTCTGGTAGCCCCTGAAAAATTGCTCCCCTGCATCTTTCTTGGCAGTGAATCCATACTGCAGCAGGTTCTTATACACATATGTATACCGTAACAACAGGCTTATCGGCGATCCTGCATAAAAATTACGGGTAGTGGAATCAATCCGGATATAACCCTTCGACTTTTCAGGCACCAGGCCCGCCCGCAACAGTATAGTTTGTTTTCCGCCTGCCAGGCGGTCTTTCAGCGTCTTCAAAAGATCTACCGGTATACTAATTGTTATATAAGGCCTGATCTTACGTATGGTGGCAGGGTCCCACAAAGGCACAGCCTGCAGTTCATAGATATTGATGAAGAGGCCCATTAGTTTGCGGTACAGCAGCAATTCTCTGATCTGCAAGGGACTCAATACAAGCAAGTCCTGCAGTTCTTCGGCACCTGCCGTGTTCAGGTTCACCGGGTCATGGATGAACTGCTCCAGCCGTTGGAGGAAGGCATCGTCGTCGGGTTCGATGTCGTTGTTGTCCTCCGTCATGTTCTCAAGCTGCTGCTCCAGGTTTCGGGGAAGCGGGGGTTGGGAGAAGCAGGCAAAGGTAATTAGG
>JANYAL010000381.1 GCA_025361325.1 Bacteroidota bacterium | reverse complement strand
AAATGAATTTTTTGGAAACGATGTTCACCACCAAGCATACGGAGGATATCGTTAATATCAATAACCTGGGCGACAGGATCGGTAATGATTCTATTTTTGATGACACGCCCTTGCAGAAACTCGTGGTGGACAATTATGACGACAAGCGTTATAAAAAACTGGTGGATGGCGGAAAAAAACTTTATTTCAATACCGTGTGTTTGCAGACCGGGGAACTGGTGGTATTTACAACCGACCCCAACCCAGCCCCTTCAAAATATTATGAAGTGCGGACATTGGCGAGTGGCGATCATTTCAGGAGTGCCGTGATGGCTTCGGCCAGCCAGCCTGTATTCATGCACCCTGTTCATGTCAATGCAGTGGTACCGGGAGATCCGCATCCCAATCGCCAGTTCGTTGATGGCGGTGTACGCGAATACGCCGGCATACAAATGGCCATCGATAACGGCGCCACGGAGATATTCACCATTTTATTATCGAGCGGGGCGCCGGATGAGGATGAGAGCGAGATTACGACCCTGTTTTCCCTTTTACAAAGAACGATCGACATTTTCACCGATGACGTGGGAAAGAATGACCTCATCATTCCGCAGCAGTACAATGAGGCCCTGCAGTACATTGATGCGGTGAAGAAGAAAATGGAAAGTGACGGAGTACCTGCCGCCAAAGTGAATGAGTATTTTCATATCGCGGGGATGGATAGTCCCTATGAAGGCAAGGTGCCGTTGAAATTATACACGATCCGCCCGAGCGCCCCGCTGGGCGGAGGTCCCGGCGGACTCACGTTTGACCCGGCCGTACAGACCGTGATGGTGCAAAAGGGTGTAACGGCAAGCGAGGTGTTCATTGCTTCACTGGGTCCGGGGGAAGCTACCTGGGTTTAAAAGTTGCCTACACCAACCGGAAGAAAAATGATCAATACCAATGTTCAACATTCAATGTTCAGGTTGAAACGTTCTTGAATTCGTGCGGTCTGCATTGAACATTTATTTCCTTGCGATACTGGTTGGTGGAGACACTGACCAAGGAAAAAAATCAACTGAAAGTTTTTATACAAAGTACCAGTAACCCATACACGCAGGTAAGCACGAAGATGCCTTTAGCCGTCTTGTCCTTGCGGGAGTTGATGTACACAGTGAATAAAACCGCGTTCACCAGCAGGGCCAGGCTGAGTGCTACTGTAAACGTGCGGTGCCCCGGCTCGAGGTACATGAACTGGAAGGTTTCTTTAAAAGTGAAGGGCTCAAATTTCATGTATTTGAACAGGAGGATACCCAGCAGGGGGCCTACGAAGCCCAGGATGGTACCGAAGAGGAAATTGTCTTTTTTGAATATCATTTGAACAGTTTCTTTTTTTCAAGTTGTGCTTTCAGGGCATAGTTGGTGAGGTCGAACTGGACGGGTACCACGCTCACGTATTTATTCTGCAGGGCCCATACATCGGTCTCTTTGCTTTTATCGAAGTTGACGAACTCGCCTGTGAGCCAGTAGTATTTTTTGCCCTGGGGGTCCAGGCGTTCGTCGAAGTCTTCCACGTATTTGGCATAGGCCTGCTTGCAGACCCTGATCCCCTTTATTTCGTTCATGGGCAATGATGGAAAATTTACGTTCAGCAACAGGTGCTTATCGAGTTTATTCGTGAGCACGGTTTTGATGATCTTGTTGGCATAAAAGGTCGCCGCGGTGAAATCGGCTTCATAACGGTAATCCAGCAACGAAAACCCGATGCTGGGTATGCTTTCGATGGAGGCTTCCATGGCAGCGCTCATGGTGCCGCTGTAAATGATATTGATGGAATGGTTGGCGCCGTGGTTGATGCCGCTGAGACAAAGATCGGGTTTTCGGTGAAGCACTTTATCAACGGCAAGTTTAACACAGTCTACCGGCGTGCCGGTGGTTTGCCAGGCTTCCACGTCCCCGAACAGTTCTACTTTATTCATGCGCAGGGGTTGCCCGATGGTGATGGCATGTCCCATCCCGCTTTGAGGTTTATCCGGCGCCACCACCACCAGTTTGCCCAGGCCTTTCACTGCTTCGATCAGGTTACGTATACCCGGTGCTGTGATTCCATCATCATTTGTGATCAGGATGATCGGTTGTGTTGTTTGCTTGGTAGCCATTTCTTTAGTTGATCAGAACTGCGTCCTGGCGTTTACTTTGCATTACTGCGCTGAATAAAATCAAAATTGCGGGAACAACGATCTGGCAATACCCGGCTGTCGGAAGGGCCAGGGTATCATGGCCAGAATGACCAGGATGGCCAGGCCGAACCAGACCAGGCTGAGGCGGTGTTTCCTGATATCCGTACCGGCACGTTTTAACATACTGCGGCCAATATGTACCAGTAGCCAGGCTATAATCATCATGAGGGCGTGTTCCAATGCAAAGAAGCGGTTCACACTGTCGTGCATCACTTCTTTTGCATTGTTCTTCATCATGGCGAACCACATGCCGTTGAAATACAGGATAAGCCCGATGACCAGTTGCAGATCGCAGGAGATCATGAAGAACAGGCTGGTTCGGTTATCCCCCGCAGTGTAATTTCGTTTGGAAAAAGTGCCGGACAGTGCATTGTACAATGACCATAGTCCGAACAGGAGAACAGCCCAGCGTAATATGCTGTGCGCGATAAGTACGTAATCCATGGTAGCGTAGTTTGCTGCAAAAATAAGGGAAGTGTACTAAGGTATACGGGAATTTTTGAATGGCGGTAGCTTTTCGGATAAACATCATATATTAGGGGATCAATTATTTTTTTTATGAGAAGCATATCAAAACATCTGACCATCATATTGATCCTTTTCACATCTGTGGTCTTTGCCCAGAAAAAGTCTGACACCGCTTCAAAGCCCATGGGCCCCGACTCTTTGAAGAATATCTCCATGGCCGGGTTGGCTTTCCGGAGCATAGGACCAGCTGTTACGGGAGGAAGGGTGGTTGACCTGGCCGTGAATCCCCGGAACGCGAGGGAATATTATGTAGCCTCCGGAGACGGATCTTTATGGAAGACCATGAACAACGGGATCACTTTTTCTCCCGCTTTTGAGAACCAGAATACCTATACTATGGGATGTGTACGGATCGATCCCTCCAATTCAAATAACATCTGGGTTGGAACCGGGGAAAGCAATAACCAGGGAAATGTGATGTATGGCGATGGTATTTACAAAAGCGAGGATGGAGCTAAAAGCTGGAAGAACATGGGTTTGTTGAATGCTGAGCACATCGGTGCAATTGTAATTGATCCGGGCAACTCCAATATAGTCTATGCTGCTGCCTATGGTCCCTTTCATAATTCCGGAGGAGACAGAGGTATTTATAAAACGAATGACGGGGGCAAGACCTGGAGGAGGGTGCTATTTGTAAGTGAGTATACCGGTTTCTTTGAACTACATATGGACCCCCGGAATTCCATGAATCTTTATGCAGTGGCACATCAGCGGATGAACAAGGGTTATTCGAGTGTGAGTGGTGGAGATGAAAGTGCTGTTTACCGCAGTAATGACAGCGGGGCCACCTGGCAAAAGATCATGAAGGGATTGCCATCGGAGAGTATTGGTCGGATTGGCCTGGCCATTTCACCTGCAGATCCGGATATCATCTATGCACTGGTACAGGCCAAGGAAGGAAGCGGCCTGTACCGGAGTTTAGACAGGGGTATGTCGTGGAATAAGCAGAGTGAATATAACCCTGCCTATCCTTTTTATATGCAAAAGATATTTGCCGACCCCAAAGATGCGAACAGGATATACAGCATGGACATTCTGATACAGGTAAGTACAGATGGTGGCAGATCGTTCAAACCCCTTGGGGAAAGATTCAAGCATGTAGACAATCATGTATTATGGATCGATCCTGCAGATACAAGGCACCTGGTCTCGGGAAATGACGGAGGTGTTTATGAGACCTGGGACCAGGGATTGAACTGGGATTTCAAAGCGCGGTTACCAATAGCAGAAGTGTATAAAGTGAATACTGACAATGCGCTTCCGTTTTACAATGTTTATATTGGTACACAGGATAATAACAGCCTGGGAGGACCTTCCCGGACTTTGAATTCAAGCGGCATAACAAATTATGACTGGGTATTTACCCTGGGCGGAGATGGGTTTCAGACACAAGCCGACTGGAAAGACCCCAATATTTTATATGCACAGTCACAGAATGGCGGACTGGTGCGCTATGATAAAAAGACCGGTGAGGGGTTGTTCATTCAGCCGGTCAATGTGATCGACACCGGTTACCGGTATGACTGGGATGCTCCCTTGCTGATTTCGCATCATGATAACAAACGTTTATATTTTGCGGCAAATAAACTGTTCCGGACCAACGACCGGGGGAATTCTTGGGAAGAGCTCAGCCGCGACCTTACACGGGGTGTTCCGAAAAGGATGGAACGGCTGATGGGGAAGAGTTGGAGCATTGATGAACTGGCAGGAAAGGGTTCACTGGCGAATATAACCGCCATTGCGGAATCACCTGTGAATGAGCAGGTATTGTTCGTAGGCACCAAGGATGGGCTGATCCAATATACTGATGATGGGGGAAAGAACTGGAACAGGGCTGCATCCCTTCCGGGTATCAATGAATATACAAGAGTGCATCATATCACAGCATCCCGGCATAATCAGCTTATAGCATATGCAGCCTGTTATGCTACAGGGTATGGTGATAACAGGCCATACCTGCTGAAAACGACAGACGGTGGAAAGAGCTGGATTTCTATCAATGGTAATCTTCCTGTTAAAGGAAGTACTTATACAATTGTGGAAGATCATAAAATGCCTGGCCTTTTGTTCGCAGGTACCCAGTTCGGTCTGTATTACACTGTAGATGACGGCAAGGAGTGGATCAAATTCACGAACGGGTTGCCCACCACCACCATTATGGATATTGATATTCAGCAGCGTGAAAACGACCTGGTAGTGTCAACCTTTGGCAGGGGGGTATATATCCTGGATGATTATTCTCCTTTGAGGGAATTGGGAAAGGACAGCCTGCAAAAGACTGCAGTTATATTCCCTGTAAAAGACGCACTGATGTATATAGAGGCAAACCCATTTGGTTTTTCCGGAAAGGGTTTCATGGGAGCATCTTTCTTTACAACGCCTAACCCAAAAGTTGGTGCCACATTCACCTATTATGTAAAAAGTGAGGCGAAGACTCTGAAACAGATAAGGAGGGATGCAGAAAAGGAAAAGCAGAAAAAGGGGGAAGATATAGATTATCCATCTTATGAGTTACTGAAGAAAGAGGCTGATCAGGAAGAACCATACCTGCTTTTTATCATTACAGATGAACAAGGAAATATGATCCGTAAGATCAAAACTGCTGTTGTGAAAGGGGTAAACCGGCTTAACTGGGATCTTCGTTATCAGCCTTTTGGACCAGTAAGCTTTGCCCCTTTTGACGATAGTTATGCATGGGATGAGCCGGATAAAGGCTATCTGGTAGCACCGGGGGTTTATAAGGTCTCCATGCAATTGTTCGAGAATGGCAAATTTACGGAACTTGTACCGCCCCGTTCTTTCAACTGCGTAGCCTTGAATAATGGCTCGCTGCCTGCTGCTGATAAGGTATCACTGGAGGCCTTCAATAAAAAAACAGCTGAACTCACTCGGGTCATAAGCGGTGCGGATGAATTCCGGAATGAACTGACAAAGAAACTACCTTTTCTGAAGCAGGCTGTATTAGATGCCGCAGGTGTTCCGGTTGGCACATATGAGAAAATTGGGGAGATCAATAAAAAATTGAAAGATATCAATATTAGAATGAACGGGGATGTTTTAAGGGGCCGATATGAAGGAGCTGTACCAATTTCTCTGAAAGGGAGGATTGACATGATCACAGGTGCTTTATGGAACACTACATCTGCACCAACTGAAACGTTCAGGACCTCTTATAATATTGCAGTTGATGGCCTCAGTGCCATTCTGGAATCTTTGCGATCCGTTTCGGAAGAGATCAGGCAAGTGGAGACGCTTTTGGAAAA
>JANYAL010000333.1 GCA_025361325.1 Bacteroidota bacterium | reverse complement strand
CACCTGAACTGTTTTTTCATCCGGCAGAACGAACGTTACGGAACCGGGCATGCCATAGACCTTACCCGTGAAATTGTGGGTAATGAGGAAGTGCTGATCGTGCTGGGTGATACGATCGCAGAATATGATGTTCGGGAAGTGATGGAATCATCCCATTCCATGCTGGGTGTGAAGAGGGTGGATGACCCGCGCAATTTTGGTGTTGCTGAGATCGGTGAGGATGGTTTCATCAGCCGGGTGGTGGAGAAGCCCTCCATCCCCAAAAGCAATATGGCGCTGGTAGGAGTATACAAGATCAAAGAGACTGATTTTCTGTTTGCCTGCCTGGAGAAGATCATCTCGAAGGATATCAGGAGCTATGAGGAATTCAACCTCACCGACGCCCTCGAATGTATGATCCAGAGCGGAGCTAAGTTCCAGTCGTTCAAAGTGCAGAACTGGTTCGACTGCGGCAAGAAAGAGACCCTGCTTGAATCAAATGCTACCTTGCTGAAAAAGTTCGGGGGTAATATAGCATTGAAACATAGTTTTGAGAATACCATCATCATACCGCCGGTAAGCATTGCCGAAGGATGCGATATACGCAATTCGGTTATAGGCCCCAATGTGGCCATCGGTGAGAACACTACGATCAGTTATGCCATCATCAAGGATTCTATCATCGGCTCCTATGCAAAGCTTGTAGAGATTGTCATCAATAATTCGCTGATCGGCAGTGATGCCGAAGTGAAAGGTGTCAACCGCAGCCTGAATATCGGCGACAATACCGCTATTGACCTCAGCGGGGGTACCAAAGGCTGATTTACTCCCCTTATATCGGGGTGCTCAGGTTCCTGCTATTTACCGTTAACAGTGCAAAATTAGTTGGGTGTAATAAAATAAATTCCTTTACTTTGCGTTTCAAAGTACTTTCTATTTCATTTACCCGTGACGGGAAGAAGGGTTGAAGGGGTTATTGCGGACAGTAATATAAGGGGCATTAACTTCGCCGGTAGTTTGAGTGGGGGTCTGGGTAACAACAGAAAAGCGATATGCAAAACCGGGTAACCAATTTATTTGGCATTGAATATCCTATCATCCAGGCCGGCATGATCTGGGCCAGCGGCTGGCGCCTTGCCAGTGCGGTCAGTAATGCAGGCGGGTTGGGACTAATTGGAAGTGGAAGCATGTATTCCGAAGTGTTAAGGGAGCATATCCGTAAATGCCGGGCCGCTACAAATAAACCATTTGGCGTAAACGTACCGCTGATATACCCGTCCATTGATCAGCACATGCAAGTAATACAAGAGGAAAAAGTACCGGTGGTATTCACTTCTGCAGGCAATCCTGCCACCTGGACGGGAATTTTAAAGCAGGCAGGCATTACTGTGGCACACGTGGTCAGCAGCAGTCGCTTTGCCGTCAAGTCTGCCGATGCGGGTTGTGATGCTGTGGTGGCGGAAGGATTTGAGGCCGGGGGACATAATGGAAAAGAAGAAACTACAACAATGGTGCTGGTGCCACTGGTTAGGCAGGCTGTGAACATACCGGTTATAGCCGCAGGGGGCATCGCCACCGGCAGACAGATGCTGGCTGCCATGGTGCTTGGTGCCGAGGGTGTACAGGTGGGAAGCCGGTTCGTGGCAAGCCCTGAGGCATCTGCACATACGAAATTCAAAGAATTTGTCATAGCTGCGAAAGAGGGCGATACCCAGCTCACCCTTAAACAGCTTACACCGGTGCGTTTGCTGAAGAATCAATTTTATCAGGCAGTACAGGAGGCTGAACAAAATGGTGCTTCAGCCGAACAGCTCTTGCATTTGCTGGGAAGAGCACGTGCAAAGAAAGGCATGTTCGAAGGAGATACGGAAGCTGGTGAACTGGAGATTGGTCAGGTTAGTGCCATGATTAGGAAAATAATACCGGCGGCGGATATTGTTAATGAACTGTGGAAAGAGTTTGAGCGTGCCTTACAACAGCCGCTTATATAAAATATTACCTTTAAGCGATTTTGAAATTAAATAATTCAATTTTATCAGATGTCAGAAAGATCCAGGCAAGTGCAGCTCTCCTGTAGAAAATTAGTTGCGGTAATAGGTTTGCTTTTTCTCATGGTAACAAATCGTGCCCAGGCGCAGCCGCCTGTGAAAGATCCGAGTAACCCCGAGGGACTCAATCTGCCCACCCAGATGCCCCCTGCTGATTATTACCAGATGTTAAAAGATAAGAATACGGAAGCCAATCCCAAAACCATTGGAAGGGACAAGAATATTGATAAAACAAAGGGTGGAAAAGAGAAGATCGACAAGGACAGCCTTGTCCGGGAGAATACTCCCCAATCAATGAACCGTACTGAGGAAACATATGGCATGAATCTCTTCCGGGCGGGTGTTGTGGCCTCCATCACCGAATTGTCAACCCCCCCGCTGGATTATCCGATCGGAGTATATGATCATATTGTGGTATCGCTTTGGAACGGCGCAGAAGCCACTTACGAATATGTGGTGGCAAGGGATGGTTCTATTTTCCCCACCGGCCTGGGTAAGATCTATCTGCAGGGACTTACTTTTGAGAATGTACGGTCCCTGGTTACGCGCCGCTTTAAATCATTTGTCCCGCCATCAACCAATATTACCGTATCACTGGGTGAACCAAGGACTGTTACCGTGAATGTGGCAGGTGAGGTCAGTTCGCAAGGCCCGGTTACTGTCTCTGCTTTCACAAATGCTTTTAATGTAATCGCTTTAGCAGGTGGTCCTACGGATATGGCCAACCTTCGTGAGATATTAATCAAACGGAATGGTAAGGAGATTGATGAACTGGACGTTTATAAATACCTGACTACCGGAGATTTTGGGAAACACATATACCTGGACAATAACGATTTTGTCATTGTAAAGACCGTTGAAAAAAAGGTGAAGGCTGAGGGCAAATGGAAACGTCCTATGTTTTACCAGCTTAAGAAGGAGGAAGGTATGAAAGCATTGTTGAAATATTCTGGTGGCTTGACCCGCGATGCCTTTTCGAGCGGTATGAAAGTATACCGCACTGAAATGGAGAAGCAGATCATTAAAGATGTGAATGTAACGCCGATCATCAATCCAACCAACGACCCTTCCTTTAATAGCCAGGATTTTCCCTTGCTGGATGGTGATATCGTTAAAGTAATAAGCGTCAACCCAGGCCTCATCAACAAGGTGGAGATGAAAGGCGAGATATCCTATCCGGGTCAGTATGAGATTAGGAAAGGCGACCGTTTATTTGACCTGATCAATCGGGCAGGCGGGATCACCCGGAATACTTACCTTCCCAGGGCCTATATCTTCCGGGGAGGTGGTGATAGTACCAATATTAAAGCCAATAAACTGGAAGTAAATTTGACCGATATCGGCAAGAATGAACAGTCCAATAATAATAACCTGGAATTGTTTGCCAATGACCAGGTTCTGCTATTCAATGCCAATGAGTTCAACGACAAACAGTATGTGGAAATATTCGGAGAGGTTCGCAAAGAGGGAAAGGTGAACAAATACGGCGGCATGACACTGCAGGACCTTCTCTACCTGGCCGGAGGTATGAAACAATCGGCAGAATATGGCAGGATAGAGATCTCCAGCGTAGTGGATCTGGATTCTGCTAAAAAGGAGCAGGAACCTACCCGTACAATCTTGCGAACTATTAAGGTTTCGCCCAATATTGAATTGGACAGTATTACCCGTTTGATCATAATGAAGCCCTATGACCAGGTATATGTAAGGAAGAATCCAACGTTTGAACTGCAACAACTGATTGAAATGAACGGGTTGGTCAAATATCCGGGCCCTTATCCGCGGCTGAGCAAACAGGAAAGATTGTCCTCCTATATTGAACGGGCAGGCGGGTTCAAGGAGAATGCCGATCTGAGCGGTGCGCTCCTGTACCGAAAGAAGACGCAGTACTTCAGGGAAAATGTTACCAACAAGATAAACAACCTTACGGACTCACTGGGCAGACTCAAACTGGATTCGAACAAAACAGATATAGCTGAAATATCTAAAGAACCCATCAGCATTGAACTCTACAAAGCAATCAAGTACAAGAACTCCAAGTTTGATATCGTATTACAGGATGGGGACATCATATTTATTCCTGAACTGAATCCATTTGTAGAGGTAAAAGGTTCTGTGCAATCCCCATTGAAACTTAACTTCGATAAGGAGCATACAAATGTGGGTTATTATATTGATAAGGCCGGCGGTTTCAGCATGCATCCCTGGAGAAGCCGGATCTATGTTCAATATGCGAATGGCAAGAACAAACGTACCCGTACCTTTTTCTTCATTCACTTTTATCCAAAGGTGGAACAGGGGAGTGTATTGAATGTACCCCTTCGTCCAGAAGGTAAAGGGGCTGCCGAGTTCGCTTCACAGGCGCTGTTATCTGTAGTGCCGGTCGTTACGGCCGCACTTATTGCCCGGATCCTTATAAAATTATAATAACATACCAATCAAACACGGATGAACAATATTGAACTGATCAAACGTTTGCTGAAAAGACTTAAAAGATTCAGCTGGGTTATCGCTATCATTGCACTTGGTTTTGGCGGGCTCTATTATTACATGGCAAAACAGAATGTGGCTTTGTATACTTCAAAAGCCACGGTATTCCCGCTGAACAGTGCAAGTGATAATACCGTGTCCACTTCAACGATCGGCAATATTCTCGGACTTTCCGATGCACCCAAATCTTTCAGCGGGGAAGCATCCATCAATATTGTGGAACTTTCCACGAGCCGTCGCACCAGAGACGCGGTTGCCCTAACACGTATACCATCAATGAACAATAAAATAATCTCTGAATTGCTGATTGAGGAGAATAACCGGCATACTGGTTTCATGCAGAATGAAGAGATAAAGATGCCTCATGACAGCCTGCTCCTTATTAATATAGCCAGTAATATGCTCAAGGCCGGCTTTCAGTCCAAGATCAATAAGAACGGAATACTGGAATTATATTATACCAACTCGAATCCAAAGATTGTGCGGGAGGTTAGTTATATTTTCATTGACAAGCTTTCCAGCTTTTACATCGACCTGAAAAAGAAAAAGGCGCAGATTGATTATGAATTCGCTGTAAAAAAGGCAGATTCCCTGCAGAAAGTACTGGATCAACTGGACCGACATGCCATAGCCCTGGATGAAAGTACTTTCTTTACCAATGAAGAACTGAAAAGATATAGTCTGCCCAAACAGAACATTGCCGAGGATAAGTCCACAGTACAATCCCAATATTATTATGCCGTGAACAACCGGGAAGCCGCTGCTTACAAACTGCAGAAAGAAACCCCCATAATAGAACCGCTTGACCGTCCTGAACCTCCTTATGATTTTGCTAAGAAATCAGCATTATTCAACACGATTATCGGACTTTTCCTTGGAACAGTGATCGGTATTATAGTGATAAGTTGGAAGGTACTCACCAAATTTGTAGGTGATGAAATGAACAAGGCCATTGAAAAGATATCCAAACCAAAGGAAAAACCAGGGAAGCTCTAACTGCCAGATCTAAAAAAATGTTCAAGTCCAAATTATAATTGCATCAGAATCATTTATAGTCATCATGTTAAAGCCATGCTTTGCTATTTCCTGAAAGCCCATTTTGCCATTTCTTTCCAACTTGGTTTTTTACCATACATTAGGATACCCGTTCTGTAGATCCTTCCTGCAAACCAGGTGGTGAAGATAAATCCTCCGATCAGAGAAATCATGGATAGCCCCAATTGCCACCAAGGTACAGTATTGGGTACACCGAAAGGTATCCTGGCCATCATTACAATAGGTGAGCTGAATGGCACTATGCTTGCCCATAGAGATAATAGGCTTCCCGGGTTCGAAATGGCTGAAGACATCAATGCAATGGAGAATATGATCAGCATGGTTATAGGGAAACTCAGGGATTGTGCCTCACGCATGTCTTCATTGATGGCGCTGCCGATAGCACCGTATAGGGAAGAATAAAAAAAGAAACCTGCCAGCATATAAAATATGAAACAGCCGACAACCAGGGGCAGGTCCACACTGGTAAAGGCTTTCTGGATCTGAACTACTGCACCAGCCATCATACCACTATTATTACCCGAATATTTTCCAATAATATATATCAGTAATATACATGCTATCCAGATGAGGAACTGGGTAAGTGCCACCGCGCCTATACCGATGATCTTGCCCATCATTAATTGAAATGACTTTACACTGGAGATCATCACTTCAGCAATACGGTTTGTTTTTTCTTCCATTACCCCCATCATAACCTGGGAGCCATACAATAAAAGAATGATGTACATTAAGAAACCACAAACATAACCGATGACTGTTGCTGTTCCGGCATCGGCATTCCGGTTCATGGAATTATTTATTTTCAGGCTGATCGTACTTGTGGCCAGGATGATTTTCTTGGATTCATCAATGCCCAGGCTGTCATTTTTGATTTCATTCCATATCCTGTTCAGTTTGGACTGTATGGGAACAATGACCCCGATTCCAAAGGTCTTATGGGTATTCAGCTGTAGGCTGTCGATACCTTTTTTCCAGTTTGCATGTTCAGGGACGACTATATAAGCATCATAACCCCGTGAATCAAAACCTGTAATGATACTATCCGTGTTGTTTTTTACGAGGGTCAGGGTACAGGAACTGTCAGTCTTGTTGGCTTTGTCCACTAATTCTTCACGGATGAGACCGGAACGGTCAATCAACGCTACCTTCAGGTCGGGTTTGCTTTTTTCAGCTATATAACCCGTGCCGAAAATAAGTAGGAGATACAAAAGGGGGAACAAAACCGTGGATATGATAAAGGTTCTTTTTCTTACCCTGGTGAGGTATTCCCTTTTTATGATCAGTAGGATTTTGTTCATTTGAATAGAAATTGATTATTAGGAGTGGATAGTCAAAAGGGGTCAATTGTTCAGTATTTCAAATTGTCTGGCGGTGGGGGTGCTTTCCACCAATCGGATGAAAATTTCATTCAGTGAGGGTAGTATCTCCCTGAAAGAAATGATCTGCGCCCCACGTCCGATGAAATACCCAAGCACATCATTGGTATTATGACCTTCACGGATTTTTACTACTAATTCATGTAAATGTGTTTTTATTGTTTCAAAGGCATCACTGCTAATGGATCCGGGGATATCTGCCAGGAATATGCTATATAGGTTTTCCTTGAAATCCTGTTTTATTTCAGAAACACTGCCATCCAGGATCTTCTTTCCCTTATTTACCAGTACGATCTTGTCGCAGATTTCTTCCACTTGTTCCATGCGGTGTGTACTGAAAATAATGGTCGTTCCATTTTGAGCCAACCGATATATTTCGTCCTTTATTAGATTGGTGTTTACCGGATCGAGCCCGCTAAAAGGTTCATCGAGGATGATCAGTTTGGGATCATGCAGCACAGTAATTACAAACTGGAGTTTTTGACCCATACCTTTACTGAGGTCTTCCACTTTCTTATTCCACCAGCTTTCCATTTCTAAGCGCCTGAACCAATACCTTATCTTCTCCGTTGCTTCCTGTTTCCCTAGGCCCTTTAATCTGGCCAGATATAAAGCCTGTTCACCTATCTTCATTTTTTTATAAAGGCCCCGTTCCTCAGGCATATAGCCAATGTATTTGGTATCTTGTTCAGGCTCGAATTTTTTCCC
>JANYAL010000320.1 GCA_025361325.1 Bacteroidota bacterium | reverse complement strand
CTGAGCTAAGTTGGCATGGGGAGCAAAGTTATTGATTTGAAGGATACACCACAAAGGCGAAATGTTGTACATTGTATCGCCCCTTTGGCTATCCCCCGGTATGAGACCCTGTTTCCTGCTTACGTTAACATCATTCCTATTTATACAGCTTGCAGCAGCACAAAACAGCGACAGCATACAGGTAAGGGCCTTGCTGAAAGACATTAGTGCTGCGCAGGTAACTGAGACCGGTTATTTTTACCCCGGCAGCTTCCCTTCATTTCGGGATTGTTCAGGTATCCCGCATAATTACCAGCCCGATAATAATATCTTTTTTACAGCTATCGGCATTTTCACGTTACGGAACCTCCTGCCTTTATTGGAAGGGGAGGAAAAACAAACCATGGCCCGGATCATAGAAAATGCGCAACAGGCATTTCCCTATTACCGGAACAAGCAGTACCTGCCATTCTATAATTTCTGGCCAACGGGAAAAACCATATTGCCCCGGACGCTCTTCATCAGGCATTTCCATGGCCTGCTGGGCATGGGTGATGATGCAGACGATGCCGTGATGGTATTAATGGCTTCAGGGGCAAATGACAGCATGGGTAATATCCTGAAACAAAGAATGATCGGGGTCAGTAATGGCCAAAGAAAGAGAATCAGGAGCACTTTAGCCAATTACAGGGAATACAGGGCATACAGTACTTACCTGGGACTTCAGATGCCGCCCGACTTTGACCTGGGGGTTCATTGTAATATACTTTATTTCATGTTGCAAGGGCATTTGCCGCTGGTACAGCAGGATACCGCTACCATCCGTTTAATTGCCGCCATGCTAAAGAACCGGGATTACATTCGGTACCCGGTTTTCGTTTCACCCTATTATGCCAGGCGCCCGGTAATACTGTATCACCTGGCCCGGTTGATCGGCAACTTTCACATCCCTGCCCTGGACAGTTTTAAAACACAACTGGTGTATGATATACAGCAGGAACTGGTACGTGTTGCAAACATGATGGATCGTATCCTGCTTTCCACTTCATTGATGTGGCTGGGGCAGGTACCAATACCCCTTAATATCAGCAACATCCATGCGCTTAAGGATTCCGGTACCGACAGGTTCATTTTCTTTCAGGCCAGGGCAGCATTCTGGTACCCCGGCCTTTTAAAAAGGATCTTCCTGCACCTGGGTTACCTTCGGTATAATTTTTACTGTCCTGTGTTTAATAAGATATTATTGCTGGAATACCTGCTTGTGAAACGCCATATTATATCTGCATAATTTTTCCCCCGGAAGTGTCAAATACGCTGGTAATTGATTAAATTTACCCATAGAAATATTGAATGTATGAAATACATGAAAACGCCATTATTGGTGCTCCTGTTGGTTGGTTTTTGTTTCTCTTCCAAAGCCTGGTGGGGAGCGAACGGGCACAGGATCGTAGGGGAGATAGCAGAAAGACATCTGAACAACAAGGCCCGCCGGGCTGTACAGGATATATTGGGCACTGAGTCGCTGGGCATGTCATCTACCTGGGCCGATTTCATCCGATCGGATGACAGTTTCGATTACCTCAGCCCCTGGCATTATATCAACCTGAAAAAAGGGATGAATTATGATGAATTCAGATCGGCGCTTTCAACTGATTCTTCCGTGGATGCCTATACAAAACTCAATTTCCTGATCAGTGAACTGAAGAACAAAGAACTGGGGCGGGAGAAAAAAATAATGTACCTGAGGCTGCTCGTCCACATCACCGGCGATATCCATCAGCCCATGCACGTAAGCCGGGCAGAGGATCAGGGCGGTAACCGTATCCGGGTGCTCTGGTTCAGCGATTCCACTAACCTGCACAGTGTGTGGGATGAAAAGTTGGTTGAATTTCAGAAACTCAGTTATACCGAGTATACAGCAGCGCTGGACCACTGCCCTAAGGAACAATGCAAGGCCTGGCAGGCACAGCCTATGACAGAATGGTTCTTTGAATCATACCAGATTGCTGATAAATTGTACAGTGAGATCACCCACCCGAATCAAAGACTGACCTACCGGTATAATTTTGATCATATCAATATCATGAACCGGCAATTGCTGAAAGCGGGAATACGGCTGGCGGGATTATTGAATGAGATATTCGGCTAATTTTTTTTAAACGTTATACACGTAAACAGCACACATAACATGAAGCACTTTATCCTCATTGTGATGATACTTTCGGGTAATATCTCGATTGCACAAAGCAATAAATCGTACGATTATTGCTATACACGGAACAAGACCATTTATGTATACTCGCTCTCAGAAAAAAAGGAATACCCGGTGGCATTACCCTATTCCACCGATCCCTGCCTCTCACCGGATGGTAAAAAAGTGGCTTATACGGCCTATGATGCAAAGGGCGATCGGACCGTAATGACCATTGACCTCAATACCAAAAGAAAGACCCTCCTTAATACCGGTATCAAGAATTGTTATGCCCCGGTATGGTCGCCCGACGGGCAGTATATTCTGTACAATGCATTCCGGAAGGACAATTGGTCTATTTGCCTGATCGATAAGGATAATCATGCGCCCGTACTGCTCACCAAGGATGCGGGCAGTTCTCTGGGTTATTTTTCACCTTCCTGGACATCCGACAGTAAAAAGATACTTGTACAGAATATGGAATCTGTTTTTATCCTGGACCTGGCCGGGAGCAGACTAAAGACCTATAAGATAGCCGATTTTACCGATGCAAACAGCATCTCCAGTGCATCGAGGTTCCTGCTCACAGCCGGTGAACGGCAAATGGTATTTGACAGGTCCGTTGATGATGCCGGCTGGGATGAACCACCCGGCGCCATCTTTATACATGATATGAATACAAACCGTTCGGTCAGGCTCACCCAGAAGAATTTCAATTGTTATCAACCTGTGATAAAAGGTAACAGGGTCTTCTTTTCTGGATATAAATTAAAGGAAAAGAACGCAAGTGTATACAGCATGGACCTTGATGGAAAGAACCTAAAACTGGAATTCAGGAATACCTGGGATTTTTCTGTAAAGAACCAGTAACGGCCCTGCATACCAAATAGGGCGGGGGATACGTTCTTGAAACTGTATGATCTTTATGTTCGAGAAAATCATATAAAACTGCACAATGGCTTTCCCTGCCTGTAAACAAATACCTGTTATCCTGGCTGTATTTTATTAATGTTCCTGCCGGCAGCCTGCTTCCAAACCAGATGTTTCTGCTTCTGTCAGGACCGACAGTACGGTCCTTGTTCAGGACGATCCCATTGCCAGCCAGATCAGGCCGGTGCTGGTGATCAACATCACCAGTGAGATCCAGATGGGCGGATATTTACTGAGCCGGCTGGATGTGGACAGCATAAAATATACCAAGATTTACATAAAGGGATATTTTCAGCAGATGAGCGCCGACCTGCATGCAGAAATGCATCTGTCCACCAATAAGGAGAAGACACTGCATGACATCGCCTTCCTGGATAAACAGGCTGCAAATTCATCGGAAGTGCCGGAAGTGTATGAAGTTCATTTTCACCTGAATGCACAGGCCGGCAAGATTTTTTACAACGAAGGACATGTAAAGTACCTCGACAAGGACTTCCATGAACTAAAAAAGGATTTCCGGAATATTTAGACCTGCCGCATCCTGCCTCTTTTATAAAGTTTTTGTTAACTTCCCCGGATGAAACACTTCAAGTTCTATTCCAAGGAAGATATTTTGTCGCTCACCGTCATGCGCCGTTTTGAGACCAGGCTGGGAGAGCGTATCAGGTACCTGAAAAAGGGAAGCGAATGGCTTGAAGTTTTACAACAGTCTCCCGCCAAATATGTGCTCCTTGGCATACCGGAAGATATAGGTGTGAAAGCGAACCACGGAACGGGTGGGGCGGATACAGCCTGGCTACCTTTCCTGACATCCTTCCTCAACATGCAAAGCAATGATTTTTACACCGGTGAGGATATGTTGCTGCTGGGGCATTTCGATTTCGGCGACCTCAAGTTCCTGATCGAGAACAATGCCTATAACCCCGACGAGATGATCGATGCTTACCGTCATGCCTTGCATATCATCGATGAGGAAGTGGAGAACGTCATTAAGGTAATCGCTTCCTGTAAGAAGATCCCCATTGTAATCGGGGGTGGTCAAAATAATGCCTATCCGATCATTAAGGGCGTGGCGAAAGGGCTGCATAAGGTAGAAGTGATTCCCCTTGCGCAGGTCAATGCCATCAACCTGGATGCTCATACCGATTTCCGGGTAAGTGAAGGAATGCACAGCGCTAACGCTTTCAGGTATGCCGGGGAGGATGGTTTCCTGGGGAAATACTGTATCATCGGTGTGCATGAGTGTAATATTTCTCAGAATGTGCTGATGGATATTCATAATGATCCCTTTGTGGACTATATCAGTTACGAGGAGATCTTTTTGCATGAACGTAAGAACTTCATCCAGGCCGTTGCCCATGCCACCGGATTTACGGAAGACACATATACCGGCATTGAACTCGACCTGGACAGTGTGGAACATGCCC
>JANYAL010000294.1 GCA_025361325.1 Bacteroidota bacterium | reverse complement strand
TTAAGGTGGTTACGCATGGTCATATTGGTCCCGCTCCGGTACCAATAGGCGGCATACAATATTTCAGGCGGCACGCTGTGTTCCATTTGCAATAACCCGCAAGCATTCTCATCAATCTGTGGATTACACCTGACCAATGTGCAATTGATCTTACGCTGGGAAGGGTTCTCCTTTCCGGGTTTGATGAAGGATCCCTGCAAATACTGGGGGCCCAGATCTATCACCGGTGTCATTGACGCTGAACCGCAAACACGACAGGTTGTTCTTTTTCGAATATGCATATGATAATTATTAGTATGGTAAACGGTGTTGCACCTTTATGCCACTTCAATTTTTCTCCAATACCGATCTTAATCGGGTATCATCTCCCCAGAAACACATCGGTTCAATATCTGAATACGGATAGTAACCAAGGTTCAGGGTGATCTGTCTGTTCCGCCGCTTCAGGTATTGTGCAATCAGATCCTTCAACTTTACAGGTTGCCCACTGCAGCAGTTAATGATACCCCTGATACGGTCCTGCAGGGTGATCTTTACAATATACATGGCCACTTTTTCCACCGGCAGGTAATCCCGCTCCTGCTCCCCCCCGCTCATATTGAATACACTATCATTATTCTCCAGGGCCTTATCCAACTGCGAAAATAGGGCATTAGGTGCTTGCCCACTGCCATACATATAAAACAACCGTACCCATTTAAGCGCAACGGCATATTCATTACTTAATACGGTCAGTTCCTTCCGCAAGGTATCTTTGGCAATGGCATAAGCGTTCGCAGGATGACATTCCATATACTCTGATAAACATCCTTCCAGCAAACCGTATTCAAAGCAGGTACCCGTTACGACCAGGTCATTCAGACCATGATGGATAAGGTTTGTCAGAAAGGCCCGGTGACGCGGAAGATTCTCTTCCACATGAAAGGATGCCTTATAATTGGGCAATCCCTCCCAGGCCAGGTGGATCACCGCATCGGGTTCATGGAAAAAAGCGAAGTAATTCACCCTGTCATCCAGATCCCGGAGGTCAAAGGGAATATAGATCACCTGGGAGAACCACGAAAATTCCGAAGCCCGCTGGTCATTGGAAGAAGTGGCAATCACTTTGCAGTTATTCTCCATTAATTCCTTGATCACATAATTGCCAATGAAGCCGGTGGCTCCTGTAACCAGTATCTTCTTCATGATTTTTTAAATGATCTGCAATTCCGGAAGGGGGATAACAAATCTTCCGCCCCGGTCTTTGATATAAGAAAGCTGCGTTATGATCTCCTCTTTCAGATTCCAGGGTAATAGTATTACATAATCGGGTATCGCCTGTTTCAGATGTTCCTCCTTAACAACGGGTATATGACTGCCTGGCAGATATTTATCCTGTTTATGCGGATTAGCGTCCACCACAAATTCAATGAGGTCGTTCTTGATCCCGCAGTAATTAAGTAAGGTATTGCCTTTTGCCGCGGCCCCATATGCTGCCACTTTCTTACCTGCCCTTTTTTGCTGTATGAGAAATTCGGTGAGGTCCAGTTTAACCTTCAATGCCTTCTCCTGGAAATGTTCATACCAGTCGAGTGTGGTCATTCCCTTTTCTGCTTCCAACTTCAGGAGCTTTTCAACACGATCGGATGCCTGCCTTGTTTCATTCTCTGCATGCTTTGCATATATGCGCAGGGAACCGCCATGCGTGGGTATCTCCTCTACATCGAACATGGCCAGTCCCTCCGATTCAAAGATCGTTTTGACCGTGTGAAATGACAGGTAGGAAAAATGTTCATGATAGATGGTGTCGAACTGGCTGTTCTCAACCAACTGCATCAGGTGCGGGAATTCCATGGTAATCACCCCGTTCTCCTTTAGTATTATTTTCATCCCCGCAACAAAATCCCGGATGTCAGGCACATGCGCCAGCACATTATTGCCCAGCAAGAGGTCGGCCTTTACATCCCAATGGTTTGCAAGCCTGTCGGCCAGCTCAACGCCAAAGAATTCAATGATGGTCTTGATACCCTTCCCGATAGCCACTTCAGCCGTGTTGGCTGTTGGCTCTACCCCCATCACCTGGATTCCCTTTTGTAAGAAGTACTGCAACAAGTACCCGTCATTGCTGGCAATCTCCATAATTAGTGAATTTGCATTATACCCAAACTTTTTCGTCATCATATCCGCATAATCACTGGCATGTTTGAGCCAGCTTGTGCTGTACGAGGAAAAATAGGCATAGTTGCTGTCGAAGATCGCATCCGACTTCTTATACTCATCTACCTGTACCAGGAAACAGGTATGGCAGGTAAAGACCTTTAACGGAAAAAAGGTCTCGGGTTCATTTAACTGTTCCCTGGTCAGGAAGGAATTGGAAGCAGGTGAATTAACAAGGTCAATGAACACATGTTCCAGTTCCGTATTACAAAATCTGCATTGCATAATTAGATCCCTTTATAATGTTCATCCAGCAAGGGGTGGCGTGCATCCCTGTCGGAAATATGTGTCAATTCCTGCGGCCAGCGGATGCCTAATTGAGGTTCGTCATATCGTAAGCCACCCTCCACACCGGGCGTATAGAATTGGGTGTGGTGATAGAACAGTTCGCTGTTGTCTGCCAGTGACTGGAAGCCGTGGGCAAAGCCTTCCGGAATATATACCATTTTTTTATTGATCGCCGATATTTCCAAACCAAACCATTGCAGGAATGTGGGAGAATCCCGGCGCAGGTCTGCCACAACATCATACACAGCCCCGGCGATGCACTTTGCGAGCTTTATCTCAGCGAAAGGCGGTAACTGGAAATGCATTCCCCTGATCGTTCCTGCCGAATTGGTAAAAGAATGATTGAGTTGCACCCACTCACCCGTATGCCCTATTGAGCTAAATTCCCGCTTGCAGTAGGTTCGTGCAAACCATCCCCGCTCATCCGTGTACGGCTCCGGTTCTACTACATAACAGCCACTAAGCGGGGTGGAAATGAATTTCATAGTTTCCCGTAATTTTTGATCTGTTGCATGGTATATTCGAATAAGCCGGTGGTCTTCGGTCTGTACCAGTTGATTGTCCATTCAATTGACTGCCGCGCTGTCAGCCGGGGTTGCCAGTGCAAAACCTGTGTTGCCTTGGTGATATCCAGTTTCAGCAAGCCGGCCTCATGCAGCGCTTCAGGGTCCGAACGGTCTAACCAACCGGGTTGTCCTTCAGGCAGGTGTTCCTCTCCCCAGCAGGCGATCGCAATTTCCACCAGTTCCTGCACAGACAGGTGATCGGCAGGGAGCGGACCGAAATTATAAGCACCCGAATATGCTGTGGCATGCTGATCCAGCAACATACCCAGTAAAAGATATCCATGTAAAGGCTCCAGCACATGTTGCCAGGGCCTTACCGCTTTTGGGTTGCGTACCTCAACAGGCTGTCCGGCTTTGAGGGAACGTATGATATCGGGAATGATCCTGTCCCGGCTGCGGTCGCCACCCCCGATCACATTACCGGCCCTTGCACTGGCCATGGCCTTTTGGTGAACAGTATAATGAGTAAGGGGGAAAAAGGAATTTCGGAAAGAACTTACTACTATTTCCGTAGCTGCCTTACTGGCGCTGTAAGGGTCATAACCGCCCAGCACATCCGTCTCCGTATAAAGATAGTCAGCCTCCCTGTTCTCATACACCTTGTCTGTGGTGATGACAACAACTGTGCATTTTTTTTCCAGTTTGTTAACAGCTTCCAGTAGATTGGCCGTACCCACCACGTTCACATCGAATGTTTCGGCAGGAATTTCATAAGAACGTCTTACGAGTGCCTGTGCGGCCAGGTGAAATACGATATCGGGCTGAAATGATGTGAATGCCTCCTGTAATTTCACCTTGTCTCTGATATCACCTATCACACTGTCCAGCAGAAGCCCTGGTGCCATGGTATGAAAAAGAGCATCTGCCGTTTCTGGTTCAAGTGCATACCCTTTAATG
>JANYAL010000288.1 GCA_025361325.1 Bacteroidota bacterium | reverse complement strand
CCCTGTTTCTCCATCATATAAATAAGTATGTCCGAAGGTTGGTAAACCTGCTTTTTCAATGTACCCGGCAATTTCATCCACACTAGCTCCATCAAAAATTGGTGTTGCAAAACGGACGCCTAATTTTTCGCCTGCCCAACCCAGTACGGTCTCATATATCTGTCCAAGGTTCATACGACTAGGTACGCCCAATGGATTCAATACAATATCAACAGGAGTTCCGTCTTCAAGGAATGGCATGTCTTCCTGGCGAACGATCTTGGCAACAATACCTTTGTTACCATGGCGTCCTGCCATCTTATCTCCTACTTTCAGTTTACGCTTAACAGCCATATACACTTTAGCCAATTTCAAAACGCCGGCAGGTAATTCATCCCCGATCGAAATATTGAATTTCTCACGCTTATACCTTCCCAACTCTTCATTGAACTTGATATTAAAGTTGTGCAATAACACATTGATAAGGTCATCTGTTTTAGCTTCACCGCTCCATCCAAGTGGGTTCACGTTCTGGTAATCGATATTCGCTAAATTCTTGGAATTGAATTTTGCGCCTTTCCCGATCAGTACCTCACCAAAGTTATTGCTAACACCTGCGCTGGTCTTATCTTTCAACAAGGTCTGCAGTTTGTTGATCAGCAATTCCATCAGGTCAACCTCATTCTTCTCGTGCGTTTTCTCGATCTTCTCCAGTTGTGCTTTCTCCCTTACTTTGGCATTCTTATCTTTCTTCGCACGCTGGAATAATTTTTTATCAATGATCACACCTTCTGTTCCGCTTGGTGCTTTTAATGAAGCATCTTTTGCATCACCGGCCTTATCACCAAAGATGGCACGCAACAACTTCTCTTCAGGAGTTGGATCACTTTCGCCTTTTGGTGTTATCTTACCAATGATGATATCGCCTTCTTTTACATGAGCGCCGATACGGATGATACCGTTCTGATCCAGGTCCTTCGTAGCTTCTTCACTTACGTTAGGGATATCCGGTGTCAATTCTTCTTCTCCCAGTTTGGTATCGCGTACCTCAATTTCAAACTCACTGATATGGATAGACGTAAACAGGTCTTCTTTTACAACCTTCTCACTGATCACGATGGCATCCTCGAAGTTGTAACCCTTCCATGGCATGAACGCCACTTTCATATTTCTTCCCAAAGCCAGTTCACCACCCTTGGTTGCATATCCTTCTGTTAAGAAATCGCCTTCGCTTACTTTCTGCCCTTTAATAACGGCAGGACGTAGGTTGATACAGGTTTCCTGGTTGGTACGAACGAACTTGGTGAGTTTATAGATGATCAGGTCTTCGTCGAAACTTACCAGTTGTTGTATATCATTTCTTTTATAACGAACATGAATTTCATTAGCATCCACAAATTCCACTACGCCATCACCATCTGCATGGATCTGGATCCTTGCATCACGGGCAGCCTTACCTTCCAAACCGGTACCTACGATGGGCACTTCCGGTTTAATCAATGGCACTGCCTGGCGTTGCATGTTCGATCCCATCAATGCACGGTTAGCATCATCATGCTCGAGGAACGGTATCAATGAAGCGCTCAAACCAACTATCTGGTTCGGTGCCACATCCATGTATTCCACTTCGTTCTTATCAAGGATCGGGAAATCACCTGTTTGGCGGCTCTTGATCCTGTCTTCCACGAAATTTCCTTTTGCATCCATTTCAATATTCGCCTGTGCAATCTTGGCAGTATCTTCTTCTTCCGCACTTAGGAAAGTGATTTTTTTCATATCTACCTTTCCACCCTCAACTTTTCGGTAGGGCGTTTCAATAAAGCCCATATCATTAATCTTTGCATGGACGCATAAAGTAGATATCAATCCAATATTTGGCCCTTCAGGAGTTTCAATGGTACACAAACGGCCATAATGGGAGTAGTGTACATCACGAACCTCAAAACCAGCCCTTTCTCTACTTAATCCTCCGGGGCCCAAAGCCGAGATACGACGCTTATGTGTGATCTCACTTAGGGGGTTTGTCTGATCAAGAAATTGAGAAAGCTGTGATGTACCGAAGAAGGAGTTGATTACAGAAGATAATGTTCTTGCATTGATTAAGTCGACGGGGGTGAATACCTCATTATCCCTCACGTTCATCCTTTCCCTGATGGTACGTGCCATCCTTGCAAGTCCTACACCGAACTGTGCATACAATTGTTCACCTACAGTTCGAACACGGCGGTTGCTCAGGTGGTCGATGTCATCTACTTCACTTTTACCATTGGTCAATAAAACAAGTGTTTTAATGATGGCAATGATATCATCTTTTGTAAGTACCTTCTTTTGAATGGGAAAATCAAGTCCCAGACGACGATTAATCTTATAACGTCCGACCTCACCTAGATCATATCTTTTATCGCTGAAGAATAATTTATCAATGATGCCTCTGGCAGTCTCATCATCGGGAGCATCAGCACCACGCAATTGCTTGTAGATGTGCTGAACTGCTTCCAATTCACTATTGGAAGTGTCCTTATTCAGGGTATTATAAATAATTGCATAATCACCACTCACTTCTTCTTTCTGAATGAAAATACTCTTCACCTCCATTTCAAGTATTAGTGCAATATTGGCCTCATCCAGGATACTATCCCTTTCCAACACGATCTCGTTCCGCTCGATAGAAACAACTTCTCCAGTATCCTCATCCACAAAATCCTCAACCCAGGTACGCAATACCCTGGCGGCTAACCGCTTTCCGATACAACCTGCAAGTGTCTTCTTATCAGCTTTCACTTCATTTGCCATCCCGAATAATTCCAGAATGTCCTTATCCGTTTCGAACCCGATTGAACGTAGCAATGTCGTAACCGGAAATTTCTTCTTACGGTCAATATAGGCAAACATAACATTATTGATGTCTGTTGCAAATTCCATCCAGGCCCCCTTGAAGGGTATTACCCTGGCGGAGTATATTTTTGTTCCGTTGGGATGCACCGATTGTCCAAAGAAAACACCCGGCGAGCGGTGCAACTGGCTTACAACAACCCTTTCTGCTCCATTGATCACAAATGTACCCCTTGGGGTCATGTATGGAATATTACCCAGGAAAACATCTTGAACGATGGTCTGGAAATCAACATGTTCTTCATCATTACAGCTTAAACGAAGTTTGGCTTTGAGTGGTACAGCATAGGTCAAGCCTCTTTCAATGCATTCCTCAATTGTGTAACGCGGGGGATCAACAAAATAATCTAAGAATTCAAGCACGAAAATATTACGAGTATCCGTAATCGGAAAATTTTCCTTGAAAACCCGGAACAGCCCCTCCACATTGCGTTTATCGGGAGTGGTCTCTAATTGGAAAAAGTCTTTGAAAGATTGGATCTGGATTCCCAGCAAATCGGGTGTTTCCGCCAGGAGTTCAACTTTTCCGAAATTGATACGCTTAGCGGCAGTAGTTTTTGTTGCAGACA
>JANYAL010000251.1 GCA_025361325.1 Bacteroidota bacterium | reverse complement strand
CCACACAAGTTTATAACGGCTTTGTTGCAGCTTATGATGGGACCAATGCCGTGCAGAAGTTGAACCCGCAATTTGTGAATTATCCTTTGCCAAATCCGATCTCCCCCTGGTTCATTTCATCAATAGGTTCGTATAATTTCCATTTACAACCAACCTCACCTTTAATTGGTAAAGGGTTTACCGGTGTTGTCCCTTTGGTGGTTGTGCCAATTGATCCAGTATATGGCGCAACAGAGGTAACACCCCCGGGGGCTGATCTGGGCTGCTACCAAACAAACGGGAAAGGGAATCAACACTAATTCTTTTGATTTTATCATTAAAAAAACATAGAAAGACTATCACTTTCTATGTTTTTTTAATGGAAAGACTTCATTGACCTGCCAGTTAACATTCAAATCATGAAACAAGTACGTTGCTTTTTAGCCACAATTCTTTATCTGAATTTGACCAATGCCCAGGAACCTTTTATAGTAAAGCCATACCTGCAGATTGGCCAAAACCCTACTCCCCAGACATTACAGGTGCTATGGCATGCTGCAGACCATGATACTGTTTGGTCGGTGGAACACCGGATCGGAACAAAGGGCGAATGGGTGAATACTCCTTTACTAACTTCTACAAGGGTTGCAGTTTCCGGAATCGAAGCACACCGTGTTTATCATGCCGCATTAGCAGGACTTGTTCCCGGTACTAACTTTACATACCGGATCTTAAAAGAAGGGAAAACAGTATTCACTTCTGATGCCATGGCTCCAAAGGATGCCGGGCAGCCTTATCGTTTTGTTGCCTTTGGTGATATTGGAGCAGAGACCGCCGACCAGAAAAAGCTGGCAACCCAGGCATATCTGAGTAAGCCCGATTTTGTTGTAGTACCCGGTGATATCGTATATGAGAATGGACGTATCAGCGAATACCGCAGTAAATTCTGGCCTGTCTATAATGGCGATAAGTCTGATACCTCCGGTGCACCAATCATGCGGTCTGTGCCGTTTATTGCTGCCGTGGGTAATCATGAGGCTGACAGCCGTAACCTGGATAAGATACCCGATGCCCTGGCTTATTATATGTTCTGGGACCAGCCCCTAAACGGGCCATTGGGCCAAGAAGGGGGTGCCATTGTACCCGAGCTCAAGGGTTCGGATGAAAATAAGAAAGCCTTTCTACATGCTGCAGGTGATACGTATCCGCGTATGACCAATTACTCATTTGATTATGGCAATTCCCATTGGACTGTACTTGATGCAGACAGCTATGTAGACTGGACCGATAAGGAATTGACTGATTGGGTGGCCAAAGATCTTTCTGCGTCTAAAAACGCTACCTGGCATTTTGTGATGTTCCACCAACCCGGTTTCAATTCATCCATTGAACATTATGAAGAACAACAAATGAGGCTACTGGCCCCGGTTTTTGAGGCAGGCCATGTGGATGTGGTCTTTAACGGACATGTGCATAATTACCAACGGTCATTCCCACTGCATTTCATGCCACAGAATAAAGGCACTTTACTGGTAGGCGGAAAAGAGAATAAAAAGATACAAGGAAGAGTGGTCAGCGGGAAGTGGACACTCGATAAAATATTTGATGGCAAGACCCATACCACTCCCAATGGGGTTATTTATCTAATTACCGGAGCAGGCGGTAAATATCTCTATAATCCTGAACAGGAGAAGGACCCCGATACCTGGCAGAAATTCACAGATAAGTTCATATCAACCGTTCATTCCATGACCCTGGCAGAAGTGAACGGTAAAACATTATTTATCCGTCAGATTAGCGCCGACGGGGAAGAACTGGATGCTTTTAAAATAACCAGGAATTAATAGTAGCGTGGGACTTATTTTTTCGACCCGCTCTTAAGTGCTTTCTTTGTTGTTGCAGGCTTACCCGTGTGTTTTATGGCCTTTACCAGGATCTTCTTCACCGGCACAGCCTTTTTAACTGGTTTTTCTTTTATTCCGTGAGCCATTACTTTGGCCGCTTTCTTTATACGCTTTTCAAATTTCTTATCCCCCAGTTCGCCTTTCAATTTTATTAAGGCATTTGCCAGTATTGGTGTGATCTCTTTAATGATCCTTTTTGAAAATGTGTCTTTATTATTCTTATTTAATTTCTTATTTATCATATTGTTTATGTATTGTATGCTTTAAATTGGTAACGTAAATTTAATATAAGCTGCTGTCTTACAATGTTAATTCTTTGACGTTTTGTTAGTATTGCAACTATTTACTGTGTGCCTAACCGGTCATAAATTGTTGTATTTCAGACTTTTCTATTAATAATTACCAGGTCCAGTTACATTCTTGTAGGGATCTGGAGAAAGAGAATGGAGAGAAAATAAAAAGACTGGAAAAACTTTATTGCGCCATAAAACGGCTAGCTATGGCCAGGGGCCTGAAAGTATATCGTTTCTTTACATGGTGCCCCCCGCTTCTTAAAAAGATATCCTTCAATGTTTCTATCCCCCGTATTATATATTGACCTTTATTGATCATTACACAATCGGCCTGAGCAGCATGGGTAGCATCTGTTATCTCCGACCGGGTGGCAACACCCGACTTGTTCAGGTTCTCGAGTACCTGTGTTGCCCAGATCACCGGTACATGTGCCGCTTCGCAGATCCAAAGGATCTCTTCCTGGATCTCGCCCATGCGTTCAAACCCGATCTCAACGGCAAGGTCGCCACGGGCGATCATTACACCTACATACTCTTCCTCCATACCACTAAATAGCAGTGAGGGAAGATTCTTGACCGCATCAGGCGTTTCGATCTTTATGATCAGATTTGTCTTTTTGTGTTTCCCCATGGCCTCCCTTAATTCCATCAGGTCCTTGGTATTTCGCACGAAAGAATATCCGACCATATCGGCATGTTTTGTTATAAAAGGCAGGCATTTATGGTCATACTCCGTTAAAGCAGAAAACAACAGGCTCGAGTCGGGGAAGTTGATACCTTTTTCTTTCTTAATATAGGGTTTCTTGGAGGAAATACGCATGATCAGCAGGGCAACCTTAGTGCCTGCCACCCTTTCTACCCTGGCTTCTATCAGGCCGTCATCGAACAAGACATTGTCGCCCACATGTAATTGTTTCGCAATACCCTTGATGGTGCAGCCTATAGTAGCTTCTGCATTCTTTTTAAGATGTGCTTCATCGGTGAGGTAGATCAGTTGTCCTTCATGCACTTTTATTTTATTCTTACCGTTCAATACGGTACGGATCTTTGGACCGGCAAGGTCCATATAAATCTTGCATCCTAACCCCGTTATCTTAGAGGCCCGGCGAATATGCTGTATCATCCTGAACCAGGTGCTTTCATCATCATGGGCACAATTGATACGGGCAACGCTCATGCCCGACTGAAGGAGGTTCTTTACTGCGGCATAGTCATTGGCCAGTGCTGTATCAAATGTAACCATTACAAAAGGTAACTGGTCGTTTTGCCGCTTTCCAAAAAGAGCGGAAGCTTTGGTATCCAGCGATTTTTTACTGCTTTCATAACTGAACACTTTTTCAGGCAATTTAGTTCCTTTGCCCAGGCGCTGTATGATGGAAAGCAGCTGTCCGCGGATGTGACTTTCAGAACTTGCCAGTGAGGATACGCCGGCCGCATGCAGCCGATCCTGCAGTTCACGGATATCAAGGCTACGCAATACCAGGTAATGCAGGAGGTTCAGTGCAATCTTACTATTGGAGGGATGTACTTTATCAGTAAGGTGAGCGAAAAAAACTTCAGCCTGCAACATGCTGAGATCAATCTGTTCCAATTCATGCCTGAGCCGCAATAATTCCTGTGATAGTACCATGATCTTCAGGTTAAATATTCATTGTCAAGTTCAGAAAAATTAAGCAGCACTTTTTCTGTTAACACAAACTTAATGCAGTTTAAATGATTTACCTTTTTTAGTGAGGTAATTTTCATCTTTATGATCTTATCAAACATTCGCTAAAATCAACCACATGAACTGGTATATACTTATCCCAACCGGTTTAGTCCTTATTGCCTTAGTGATCTTCTTAATACTACGCAATCAAAAAGATGAAAAAGAATTTGAACATCAACTGAATGATGATTTTCCTGTATCAAAAGAAGAGGAGAAAGATCGGGATATTGAAAAAATAGTGAAATAGATCTCTTAAATTAACCTGCACGCAGCGTAATATATACTTAATTAATACGCTGAAGAACAGCTTTTCTGCAGTACAAAGATTGCAAATAAGAGCGGTCTAATCTTTCCTGCTCTGCAAAGTAAACCCAAAGGTACTACCCACATCAATCTTGCTGCGCACATGTATGGTCTGTCCGTGTGCTTCTATAATATGTTTACAAATGGATAATCCCAGGCCACTGCCCGCTACTTTACGGCTTCTCGCCAGGTCGGTCCGGTAAAACCGTTCAAAGATCCGGTTGAGGTGTTCTTCTGCAATGCCGGCACCGTCATCACTGATCTCCACCAATACCCTTGCTCCGTCTACCTTGTAAAAACTGGATTCGATGGTACCATTCTGCTTGCCATATTTGATGGCGTTATCAACGAGGTTTATCAAAACCTGTCTTATCTTTTCCTTGTCGGCATAAACAGTTAAAGGCAATTCACATCCTTTTTTGATGGTGCACCGGATCTCCTTTTCATCTGCACGGATGGACAGGGTTTCATACACTTCTTTCACCAGGTCCTGTACGATAAATCCGCTTTTCAATAAAAGCTGTTCCCCCATTTCCAGCCTGGTGATCTCATCCAGGTCATCCACCAGGTTCACCAGGCGGTCTATATTCCGTGATGTACTGAGCAGGAATTTTCTGTTCACATCCGGGTTTTCCAGTGCACCGTTGATCAAAGTATCCACATATCCCTGTATAGCAAATATTGGGGTCTTCAGTTCATGGCTCAGGTTCTGCAGGAATTCCTTCCGGAATGCCTCATTCTGCTGAAGCATCTCTATTTCGGTCTTATGCTGCTCTGCCCAACTCTCCACATCTTTGCTTACCTCATCAATAGTCTTCTGCGGCAGGAAATTCTTGTAATAGAATTCTTCCTTCTTACTGGCCTTGGTTTGGTAAATGAATTTATAGATGATCTTGATCTTACGGTATATAAAGGATTGCAGGCCATACAGAATCATTCCAAAAGCACCCAGGAAGACCAGCAAAAAAGAGAGTAATGCAACCCACCATACCGGTTTGATAATGAAGAATCCCAGCGCAATAGGTAGCGACAGGGCCAGTGCGGTAAGGGCTGCTAACTGTTGTGGGGAAAGATTTTTTTGAGGGAGCATCGGGAAAACGGTTAGCTTTTAGCTATAGCCGATAGCTGCTATCCGTATCGTATGTAATTTAATATTTTTTTCCGTCACAGGGAGACTGGCAGTCCCGGGTCAAAAAGCATGGGGGTCATAATTCAAATTTATAGCCTACCCCTTTAACAGTAGTGATACAATCCAGGTTCAGTTTCTGCCGGATCTTACGGATGTGTACATCAATCGTCCGGTCTCCTACAATGACCTCTGTTCCCCAAACCTGGTTCAGGATCTCATTGCGGAGAAAAACCTTTCCGGGTTTGCTTGCCAGTAAGGCCAGTAATTCAAATTCCTTACGTGCCAGTATGATGTCCTGACCCTGGAAAATGACCATGTATTTCTCCCTGTCAATCACAAGATCGCCTATCGTTAAAATACCTGTATCGCCCTTGGTGATGCGCCTGAACAAGGCATTGACTTTGCTGAGCAGCACTTTGGGGCTGATAGGCTTAGTGATATAATCATCAGCGCCTGTTTCCAAACCTTTTATCTCGGTACCCTCATCACTCAATGCCGTCAGGAACACGATCAGAGTATCTTTGAATGCAGGTTGCATCCGAAGCAGATTACATACCTCGATCCCGTTCTTACCGGGCATCATGATATCCAGCAGGATAAGGTCGGGTTGCTGTCTTTTTGCCATTTCTATGGCTTCATTCCCGTCTTTTGCAGTAAAAACGGTATATCCTTCCGAAATCAGGTTATAACGGACAATCTCAAGAATATCCGGTTCATCATCAGCGATCAGGATCTTTTTTAAGACAGCAGGTACACTCATACAGAAACAAAAGTAATATATAGAAGCAAGCAGCCAATTCATTTAGCACCCCAGAAGTATTATCAAATTGTTAACGGAAAAGGCCCATCCTTACAAATATACCTGCCCGATTCCCTATAACCATATCATTTATCCCCTGATCATCAGATCTGGTAAGTGAAACTTATCCAATCCAAAGCCAAATTCTCTGTCCCTGGGCCCCGAAATCAACAAACCGTGTATTTTCAGCATCTTTGCAATAGAATGTATGACACTATAAGAAAAACACTCCTTGTACTGCTGCAGGCATGCTCGCTATATGCATTTGCCGGGGCTGACACGGTTGTTGTTCCCCTTCAACGGCAGCTTTTTCATGAACGTATCGATGCGGAACTGAGCGCGCTGGATAAAACAGACGGAAAGTTAGACCAGTTCATAAAAGTAACAGCCAATGAGGAGATAAACCAGGCTCTGTCTGATATCATGTTTCACCGAACCAGAAACCTGGCAGATTCTGTTGAACTCAATCCACTTATTCCCAGGAATAATGAAAAGGTAAGGTACCTCAGTTATATCGAGAAAATGATCGCCGCATACAGGGTAGGATGGATATCAAAGGAGTTCAATCCCCTTTTTGCCCAAATGCTGGTGACTGGTTTTGAAAAAGCCATGAAAGACAATATCAATGGTACCAGCATCGCGGAAGTCATCGCAGACCTGCCCTATGAAACAGGAAATATTCTGACCACAATATTCAGCGATAACCCCGGATATAAGGAATGTAAAAAGATACTTTTCCTGAAATACAGTTCCATTCACCCCGACAGGATAATAGACAATATCAAGCCCTACTGCAATGAACCATTCGCCGACAGCCTGGTAACCGTATGCAGCCGGTACAAT
The DNA here is from genome assembly GCA_025361325.1 of Bacteroidota bacterium. Taxonomy (GTDB): domain Bacteria; phylum Bacteroidota; class Bacteroidia; order Chitinophagales; family Chitinophagaceae; genus Ferruginibacter. The sequence continues at coordinate 7,160 of JANYAL010000251.1, read as the reverse complement.
CCAACAGCCGTATATAATGCTGCCCAGGCCTCGGAAACACCGGTTGGAAAGCTCATACGCAGAAACAACAACAAGGTGATAAAGACCATACTGGCCATCAGTGAATCAGAAGGCGCACTCCTGTACTTCCCTTTCCTCGATGACCTGGTAAGTGGCAAAATTACCATTCAAGACATAAAAAAATATGCAGGTAACGGGGAGAACGGGTATGACAGCGTTGGGTATTTCAAACTTTTGGTAAGAACGGAAATGGAATATTTCAGGCGGATGGCCTCACCGCAAAAAGATACACCAATAGCCTTCCTGGGAGCCAACGGGCTCCGGGAAATGCTGAAACAAAAAGCCCTCAAACATTTCATTACCCCCATCAATGAACTGCATGCCCAGCCTAACCTCGCCGTGAGGATGAAAGCCATCGAACCTTTATCTCCTGCCGACCTGTATTATATGTTGGTGATGGGCGAAACAGAGATCTATACCTCCAGCTATAAACACAGTTTTGAACGCATGATGCAGCGCATGGGTGCAAACCCCAGGGGCGATTCCCTTTTACTGCATGTTTACTTCGATCAATTCAGGAAATTTATCAAGATGGCCGCCAATTTCAACAAACTGGATGATTTTCTGAAGACCATGCCCTTATCCAAATCATCCGTCCTCATGCAGGCCTTTGTAGCAAACCTCGACAAGACCGGTAACCTCGAGGACGCTGTTGATGTTGCAGATGCCTACAGCAGTATCAATAATAAAAAATTATTAAAGACCATCCTGTGTCATGTCACCGACAATGAAATTGCCGCAATATCAAACAATAACGATCATGGCAAAATGGTCTATGGACTGCTGAAGATCATCTTCCGGTCGGCCGACAGCTCTTCCACAATAGACCTGGCAAAAGAAACCGGTATACCTCCTATTTTCAAAATAGAAACCAAAGACCTGGCCGACGACAGCAACCGCATCATACAACAGGTATTCTTCTATGGCGACCAAGACGGACAGGATTATTTTAAAAGCTTCATGAGTTCATTTTCCCCTTTAAACTGGAATGTGTACATGAAGCCGGAGTGGGCTGAGATCCGTTCGCTCAGGGGGCAAAAGATCCTGATCTATGCCAACAGGCCGCTGGACAGTGACACAAACCTGGACGACACCGCCCAACTGCATCTTTTCCAGTACCTGCTGAATAACGACCTGCACCCCTCCATCGTCATACACCGGGGACACAGCTATTGGCTGCCACATACCCTGCAAATGATGCCCGACGATGTCAAGATCGTGATACTGGGTTCCTGCGGCGGATACAATGACCTGAAGCATGTATTGGAATTCAGTCCGGATGCCCATATCATTTCTACCAAGGAGATTGGAAAAGGAGATATTAATAAACCCATTATTAATTATATCAACCAGGCCCTTTTAGCCGGAAAGCCATTGGTCTGGAAAACAATGTGGGCAACTTTAACCAAACAATTTGCCACGGCCGATGCTGAGACCAGGCAATCCTGGGAGGATTATATACCGCCCTACCGCAACCTGGGCGCCCTATTCATCAAGGCATACAATAAAAAGAATCCCTGATTCCAAAACCCCGCAAGACCCTTTCCTGCACAACTAAATTGGTAAAACGCCCTGTTCCTTTTATTAGCACTTGTTACAAAAGTAGATAAAGGAATATTTGCCGGTAAGAAGTTGTGTTTTGTAATTCAAAGGAAATCAATTTTCGCTTTCCCGACTTACCCCCAACAATAACTGTTGAGATAAACCATACTGTTTTATTATTTCGGTAGCATGCAAAAAAGCAGGAACAGGGCTATTCTTTTAAACTCAACCGCAAAGTGATATAGGCGGTAAAATACTACCTTTGCCGTATGACAGAAGCAGTTGCTGTAAAAAGAAGAATTTTCAATTTTTCTTTACTGAAAAGAGTATTCCATTTTGCGGCCCCCTACAACAAAAAGTTCTACGGATCATTGGTGCTGGCACTATTACTAGCGTTAGTAGCACCGCTCCGTCCCTTCCTGATCCAGCTAACCATCAATGACGGCATCAAAGGAAATGTACCTGCCCATTTCATACAAACTGCCGGAGGTTTCATCATTGAAGTGACCATCATACAGATTGTATTACTCTTCCTGGAGACCCTTTGCCGTTTCTTTTTCACTTTCATGACCGCATCCCTGGGACAAAGTGTAGTCAAAGACCTCAGGGTGAGCACCTACAACAAGATACTCCGCCTTAACCTCTCCCAGTTCGATAAAACGCCCATCGGAACGCTCACTACCCGAACCATCAATGATATTGAATCCATCAATGATATTTTCAGCGATGGACTGATACCGATCATAGCCGACCTCCTCTCCATCATTTCCGTACTGACCTATATGTTCCTGGTCGACTGGAAACTGACCCTGGTATGCCTGGCCCCGTTCCCCCTGCTGATCATTGCCACCTACTTCTTCAAAGAAAGTGTGAACAAATCGTTCATCCGTGTCCGTAATGCAGTGGCCAACCTGAATGCCTTTGTACAGGAACACATCACCGGCATGAGCGTAGTGCAGGCCTTTGCCGCGGAGAAAAGGGAATTCAATAAATTCAACCGGATCAACAAGGAACACCGCAATGCCAATATCAAGGCCATATTCGCCTATTCGGTCTTCTTCCCCATCGTTGAACTGGTTATGGCATTATCCATCGGACTGCTGGTATGGTGGGGTGCTAAAGATGTAATGCACCCCGAGCAGTCCGAAAAGATAGCCGGGGTGATCACCTCTTTCATCCTTTGCCTGAACCTGCTTTTCCGGCCCCTGCGGGTCATTGCCGATAAATTCAATGTGCTGCAGATGGGCATGATCGCCAGTGAACGGGTCTTTAAAGTGCTGGACAATAAAGACACTGCAACCGATACAGGCCATTTTGAACCCGCGCACATGAAAGGCAATATAGCATTTGACAAAGTTTGGTTCGCCTACCAGGATGAACAGTATGTATTGAAGAATATCTCATTTACTATCAATGCCGGTGAAACACTTGCCATTGTAGGACATACGGGCAGTGGAAAGACTTCGATCATCAGCCTCATCAACCGGCTGTACCATATTCAGAAAGGAATGATCAGTATCGATGACCGGAACATAGAGGACTACCGCCTCGATGTATTGCGAAGCCGGATTGGGGTGGTACTACAGGATGTATTTCTTTTCAGCGGTTCCGTGCTCACCAATGTTACCCTGCGGAACCCGGATATCAGTAAAGAAGATGTGACGAGGGCGGCCAAACTCATCGGGATACATGAGTTCATCATGCGGCTTCCCGGTGGATACGATTATCATGTGATGGAAAGAGGAGCCACCCTCTCACTGGGGCAGCGCCAGTTATTATCCTTTGTACGGGCATTATTGTACGATCCGGCAATCCTGATCCTGGATGAAGCCACTTCTTCGGTGGATTCGGAGAGTGAGGCACTGATACAGAACGCCATCGACCGGCTGATTGCCGGCCGTACCTCCATTGTTATCGCACACCGGCTCAGCACCATCAAAAAGGCCAACAAGATACTGGTGCTGGACAAGGGCGAGATCAAAGAAATGGGCACACATGAGGAACTGCTGGCCAGGCAGGGGTATTACTACCAACTGCATAAAATGCAATTCGAGAAACAGGAAATAGTGACGTAAATCCGGAGGATGCCGATATCAAATTATTCTTCCTGAGCAAGCATCGCAGCATTGCAAAATACAAGGGTCCCGTACCAAAGACTTTGCTGATAAAAAACAGGTTAACCCGGTTTAGCTTCCCGGGGGCTGATGCTACCGTATTATAATGAATTTTTACACCGGATTTCGGATTTCACCGCTGCAACCTTATCTTTGCCGCAAATTTAGCGAACGATATGCAAGAGAAGTGCATCAAATCATTACTGGCAGCGGTTTTCAGCCTTATAAGCTTGTTCTTTTCCAGCTCTGTATTCAGCCAGGGCGGAGAACAAAAAGTACCAGTAACCGAAAAAAAGATTTTTGATGCCAATGAAGTGATCTTTGGACATATCATGGACGCGCATGAATTCCATTTCCTGTCCTACAAAGATGGGGAGGGTAAGGAACACCAGGCCACCATTCCACTGCCGGTGATACTCTATTCCAAAGAAAAGGGATTTTCAGTTTTTATGTCCTCCCGTTTTGACCATGGTGAAGCTACTTATGAAGGATATGCCCTGCTAACCAATGAAAAGATAGATGAACTGAAATTAGACCGCAATAAATACTCGGCAGGTAATATCGTTGCTGTCAATGAAAAGGGTGAAATTGACAATTCGGTAAAACTCTTTGATCTTTCCCTGACCCGTAATGTGGTACAGATGCTGCTGGCGCTTACCCTGTTGGTGGTTATCCTCATCCGCGTGGCCAGGCGTTACGGAACAGGCGTAGGCATCACGTCGGCCCCCAAAGGAATGCAGAACACCATGGAGACCATCGTAAATTTTGTGAACGATGAGATCTGCAAACCCAACCTGGGTGCCAAAAGCAACAAATACCTGCCCTACCTGCTTACCGTCTTCTTATTTATCCTGATCAATAATATTTTCGGGCTAATACCCGGCACAGCCAATGTAACCGGCAATATCGCTTTTACGTTTGTACTGGCAATCATCTCTTTCATTGTGATCCTGTTCAGCAGCAATACCCATTACTGGATGCATATCATCAATCCCCCGGGCGTTCCGGGCTGGGTAAAAATCATACTGGTTCCCGTGGAGATCCTGGGCATATTCACCAAACCCTTCGCCCTTATGATCAGGCTTTTCGCGAACATGGTGGCAGGGCATATCCTGATCATTTGCCTGATCTCGCTCATATTCATCATGGCAGCATTGAACCAGTATGTAGGATGGGGTTTTGCACCCTTCTCCATTGCTTTCACCATTTTCATATATTTCATTGAAGTGCTGGTGGCATTCCTGCAGGCCTTCATCTTTACCATACTTACGGCAGTATTCATTGGCCAGGCATTTGAAGGCGGACATGATATACACCATAAGAATGAGGAAGCCATGACCCTATAATTGTTGAATCAAGTTTTTTTTAACCAATATAAAACAGAGATCATGGATGTATTGAATGTACTATTAAGCACGCCGCTGGCAAATGCAGGTGGTGCTATTGGCGCCGGACTTGGCGCTATCGGCGCCGGTATCGGTATTGGCCAGATCGGTAAGGGTGCACTGGAATCCATTGCACGCCAGCCGGAAGCCATCAATGATATCCGCAGCAACATGATCCTTACTGCCGCACTGGTAGAAGGAGCAGCCTTGTTCGCGATCATCATCGGGTTCCTTGCCATGGTGCTTTAAACACGCTACTGCATCCGAAGTACAGGACGGAGGATGCAGTATTTTTACCCCCCGGGGCCCTGCAGGAGGAAGTTGAACCGTATTCCAGGGATCATGTTTCAGTTCTTTGCAGCATTACCGCAGTTTCGGGTACCTGTACAAGGTGCCGCACTGCAACTTTTTTAAATAAACAAATCATAATACTCCCTTAGGGAGATGGAGGATATAATTTATGCAATTACTTACACCGGCCCTGGGCCTTATCATCTGGACGCTCCTGGCGTTCCTGATCGTTTTTTTATTGCTGAAGAAATATGCATGGCCAGCCATCATCGGAGGCCTGGCCAAACGCGAGAAAACGATCGCGGATTCCCTGGCCACCGCTGAAAAGATCAAGCTGGAAATGGCTCAGCTGAAGAATGACAACGAGTCCATCCTGGCCAAGGCCCGGGAAGAAAGAGCCCTCATGATCAAAGAAGCTAAAGATACCAGGGATAAAATGATCGCCGAAGCAAAAGAAGAGTCGAGGATCCAGGCGGCAAAGATCATAACAGATGCTCAGGCTTCCATCTTGCAGCAGAAAATGGCCGCACTCACCGAAATAAAGAACCAGGTGGGCAACCTGGTCATTGAAGTGAGCGAGAAAGTGCTTCGCAAAGAATTAAGTAACAAAGCGGCGCAGGAGGAGTATATCAAAGAACTGGCATCGGAAGTAAAACTTAATTAATTTGAAGAAATGCTGATGTGGTGATTTGGAGATGGGCCTTTATAAATTACTACTTCCCTTAATCACCCGGTCTACAGATCATCAAATCACCAAATTGAAACAATGAACAATCCACGTTTAGCCGGCAGGTACGCAAAGAGTTTACTGGACCTCTCTATTGAGCAGAACCAGTTGGATGCCGTATGCGCCGATATGAAATGGCTGAACAGCATTTGCAAAAGCAACCGCGATTTTGTAGTGGTCCTGAACAGTCCTGTCATAAAGCCCACCATCAAGGCAAAGATCATCAATGCGGTTACAGAAAGCAGGGTAACGGCACTTACCACGGCTTTCATACAATTGCTGGTAAGGAAGGCCCGGGAAATAAATCTGCCGGAGATCGTTATTGCATTTGTTGACCAGTATAATAAACTGAAGAATATTCATAAGGTTAAGATCACAACGGCAGATCCCATCACCGAAGAAATGAAAACAGCCATCATGGCCAATGTTCATGCCGCTTCAAAGGGCGAGACCTTTGAGATCGAAACGGAAACAGATCCGGATCTGATAGGCGGCTTCCTGTTGCAGTCCGGCGGCACCCTGGTGGATGCCAGTATCCTGCGCGACCTGAAGGATATTCAAAAACAATTCATGAACAATGATTTCCTGCATAAGCTCAGGTAAAAAATATCCCAATAGAAAATGAAAGAAAGCTGTTACCCCGGTAACGGCTTTTTTTATCGGAATAATTGAATAGTTCCTATTGTATATAGATAATTTGTATACCTAATTAAATACATAACAGCTACTTTCATAATAACAAATAGCACTAATGAAGCCCCATGGTACGTTATCAGTACGTCATTAGTACGGTAATTAACGTACTAATGACGTACTGATAACATATTTGACCCGATAAAAGCTCAAAAAAGATCCGCCCTGATCATGGCCGGATCAGGTAAATCTCACCACAAAAAATGGGGATTCATTGCTCTATTGGTTTAAAAAAACCGGGGATTTGATATCGTGGTAAAACATAAATGTCCAGTTCTCTTCTTTGCCCAGCTGCCACCATTGTTGCCTAAGTTCCATGCATTTCTTACCGTCAAAATCATATTTGGC
>JANYAL010000237.1 GCA_025361325.1 Bacteroidota bacterium | reverse complement strand
TGTGCTGCCAGGGCATCACTAATATAATCGCCATTCAGGTTCAGGGTGGCGATCACGGAATAATCCTGTGGTGCCAGCAAAGCCTGCTGCAGGAAGTTATCAGCGATGGCATCTTTGATGATCACTTTGTTACCGATGCCCGCCACTTTCATCTCCTCATTGGCAACAGCTTCCCCGCTTTCCTTTTTGGTGGCCTCCCACTGGTTCCAGGTATATACTTTGTCAGCAAATTCCCTTTCGGCCAGTTCATAGCCCCAGTTCTTGAAAGCACCTTCTGTGTATTTCATGATATTGCCCTTGTGTACGATGGTAACACTGGGCAGGCGATGTTGTATGGCGTATTTAATGGCTGCGCGGATCAGCCGTTCCGTACCTTCCTTACTCACCGGTTTTATACCCAGGGAGGTTGTTTCGGGGAAACGGATATTCTTCACTCCCATCTCATGGATGAGGAAGTGGAGTAATTTTTTATTGTCGGGTGTGCCGGTCATGTATTCGATGCCGGCATAGATGTCCTCGGTGTTCTCGCGGAAGATGACCATGTTCACATTCTGTGGATTCCACATGGGGGAGGGTACACCCTCGAAATATTTTATTGGACGAAGGCATACATAGAGGTCCAGCTCCTGCCTTAAGGCCACGTTTAGACTTCGGATACCTCCGCCTACAGGCGTTGTGAGCGGACCTTTGATGGATAAAAGATATTCCCTAAAGGCATCCATGGTAGTATCCGGCATCCAGGAACCCGTCTTGTCAAAAGCTTCCTGCCCGGCCAGTACCTTCATCCATTCTATCTTCTTCTTTCCGTCATAGGCTTTCTGAACGGCGGCATCAAAGACCCTAACGGCCGTTTTCCAGATATCCGGACCAATGCCGTCGCCTTCTATATATGGGATGATGGGGTGGTCGGGAACATTTAGTTTACCATTGAGCCCCATTGTAATCTTATCTGCCATGTCTGTTTATTTGGATTGCAAAGGTAGGGTAAGCCTTATTTTTTGTAAGGCAGTTAATGAAATAAAATATTAAATAAAATGGGCTTCCCGGAAATGCCGGGAAGCCCATAGATTGTCTTTCATTTTTTATAAAGTACACTTTACCCGGAAGCTGCAACTGATGTTATATTGTTTATGACCGGGCCCCGTACCATTGAATATACCGGAGAACTTACCGGCAAAGACCTGATCATTCTCCCCTTTCTCTGTAAGGTTAACCATCACGGCAGATGGCATGACCAGGTTTTCATGTATCTGGCTGGCCATAAAGTAACTGAGTGGTTTTGGACCATTACTCAATATATCCGCACCGGAGAACTGGAAGCCAGCCAAGTCATTGTTGCTATTAGATACCGAAAAAGTAAAATACTGGTCCGGGGTAACAGGAGCAAAATTATCGGCCGGATAGGTAAAGTGATAGCTCACCCCATTGATGGTGTAGTTGATGTACTGTGAACTTGTATTGCCACATGCCTGCAGATCGGCATGGGTTGTATTGGTCGTGTTGATAATGTATTGTGCCGGTGCACTGTATTGTGTGCTGGTCATATCATAAGCCTGTAGTTCCACTACTGCAGGTGAATTACATATTGAGGTGGAGATAACATACCTGCCGTTCATGTCTGCCCTGGTACGATAGTACTGCCCGTTCTTTTGCATGATGACAAAGGCATTGGAAGCCGGATTTCCGCTGCAATCGGTGATCATCCCGGTCAAGCCTGCCATTCCGGTCTGCGCATCTATTATCATGTTCCCCAGGGCTATATCTGTATAGGTTGTTGTAAATGTCCTGGCATAAAGCGGTGTACCACATTCTTCCACGCCTGTTATCTCCAGCACCATCGTGGAATTGGCTGGTACGGCACCTGAAACATATCCCTGTGCGTTCGTGAAACCGTATGCTGCCGCATGGGGATCGTTTTGCAAGGCGATCTTCACCAGTACATTCTTCAGCGGGTTGCCGGTTGCGTCCATTACCGTACCGTTAAAATGGACAAATTCCCCGGATACATCGAAATTCCAGAAGGAAAAATGACTTACGTCGCCGGAATAGGTATTACCGTACTTAACAGCAGTGCCTTGTTCGGACCACAGACCTGTTTTTTCATCAAAATACCATAAGGGGATGGAGGCAGGCGCAAAGGCCAGAATAGACTCGGGTATGGTAACACCCAGCGTGGCTTTCTTGCCAGGTGCGATCTGAAGCAATTCACCCGATGCTCCTGTTAATTCAACTGCAGCCATGCCGAATGTGGTCAATTGTTTGTAAGTGCCGTCAGCCGCAATACCCCGTTGGTCGCCGGGCATGATTCTGTTCAGGTCACTGGCAACGGGGTTTATCCAGTAGGCCGCAACATTTACGGTACCGGTATAGGATATGCCACTGGATGCATTGATGATACCACCGGGCATGAATGTAACGTTTAAGCCATTGGGTAAGGACACCGTGCCACCCGAAGCACTATTAACAGTACCTGCTATAGTTTTAGGGATAAGCTTGATCCTGAAAAATACCTCCTGGCCGGTAGAAACAGTAAAGGTCTTGATGCCTTTAAAATAACCGGGCTGCTGTACGCTTACCACAGCAGCGTTTTGCGGTAACGCTGTATTGTTGATCTCAAAATATCCAAACTGGTCGGTATGTGTGGTTATCGTGCCTGCCTGCACAGATGCTCCGGGAATGGGCTGATCTGTTTCATCGGTAACAAAACCGGTAACATTGCCAACGACGGTTGTTCCCGGGTTGAAAGAAACATTCATCAGATGGGAACTGTCTGGAATTTCATAATCCAGTTTACTACAGGAAATAAAAAAGAATAAGGAGGACAACAGCATCAAAAAAATGCCATAGGTTCTTACAGGGTAGTAAGGTTTCATAGGATTAGGGCTTTTTAAAAATTATAAATACTCAGATCTACAATTCGTCTTTATTTTGTCATTCAGCACAACGGGCCGCTAACAGCTATTTTTGTACCACTATGCTGCAATTCAGCCAGCTGTTATCGATGATCACACCGTCAAACTTTTTATAAAAGCGGATGGCGGGTTCATTCCAGTCCAGCACCTGCCAGACCATGCTGTAATAACCTTTTTCTGTACACAGTTCAAGTAGCCTGTCAAATAGCATCTTACCGATCCCATGGCCCCGCATTACTTCCGAGACCAGGAAATCCTCCAGGTACATGCATTGTCCCTTCCAGGTAGAGTATCGGATATAGTAGAGGGCAAATCCTTCCACTTTTCCG
>JANYAL010000144.1 GCA_025361325.1 Bacteroidota bacterium | reverse complement strand
AAGAACAAGGTGGCTCCACCTTTCCGCCAGGCGGAGTTTGACATTATTTATGGGGAAGGCATCTCCAAAACAGGTGAGATCATAGATATGGGCGTTGAACTGGGGATCGTTCAAAAAAGCGGTAGCTGGTTCAGTTATAATGGCGATAAAATGGGACAGGGACGCGATTCGGTCAAACAATTATTAATTGACAACCCGGAAATGGCCAATGAGATCGAAGAAAAGATCAGGGAAAAGATCAAGGAGATCCAGGCGGCTTAAGATTACCCGGGCATAATTGGCCCCCAAAGGATACCAGACTAAAATATAATTATTCCCTGACGTTTCATGATATTGATATAAGGGTTAGTAAGTATAGCCACGTGTACTTGAGCGCGTGGCTTTTTTTATACCCTTATTTTTGCTGAATAAACATATGTCATTGAATAAAAGAACCCCTGCTCATTTGGCCTTGCTTGGTACCAACCTCTTCTTTGCCATAAATTTAAGTGCCGTGAAACACCTAACGGGCTTACACCTGGCAGCACCTTTCGGGCTTAATATCATCCGGGTTGGTGTTTGTGTTATTTTGTTCTGGGGAATGTATCTGTTCAAACCCGGCAGGATAAAAATTGCCCGGCAGGATATTAAACAATTCCTGCTTTGTGCATTGACAGGCATTGCTATCAATCAAATGCTTTTTTTAAAAGGCTTGTCAATGACCTATTCCATCCATGCAGCTTTACTGATGCTTACCACACCGATACTTATCGTTTTCATTGCTGCCTGGGTATTACAAGAGAGGCTAAGCATGATCAAAGTAACAGGGCTTGGTCTTGGTATCGGAGGCGCACTTATTCTGATACTGGGAAGGGATAACAACGGTCAGTCGAACAATGTCCTTTTCGGTGATTTACTGATCATCATCAATGCCGTTTCCTATACCTTTTATTTTATACTGGTAAAGCCCCTCATGCAGAAATACAAGCCCATGATGATCATTCGGTGGATCTTCACTTTTGGGTTTGTAATGATACTACCGTTTGGCTGGGTTGAGTTTACCTCCATACAATGGGCTGGTTTTGGCAGCCTCGAAGATGGTTGCCTCTTCCTCATCGTATTCACCGGAACCTTCCTGGCTTACCTGTTCAATTTATACGGGATAAAGGTGCTGGGTGCTTCTGCTGCCGGTTTTTATATGTATACCCAGCCCTTCTTTGCGGCACTGATTGCCATGATCTTCCTGCGGGAGGAATTATCATTTAATAAAATTATAGCCGCTGCCCTTATTTTTACCGGGGTGTATCTTTCCAACAAACTAGTTAAAGATGTCTGAACTTATTCTGGCAAAATCGGCTGAAGCGTATAAAGCTGCCGTGGAACTGTTCAAGGAATATGCGGTGCATATTGAAATTGACCTGGGATTCCAGCATTTTGACGATGAACTGGCATCATTGAAGAGCATGTATGCATTCCCATCCGGAGGTATCATCCTTTATAAAGCGGACAATGAATTCATCGCCTGTGTTGGCGTTAGAAAGATCGATACCACAACTGCAGAACTGAAACGTATGTTCGTAAAGCCATTACACCAGCATAAAGGAATCGGGAATTTGCTGATGACTCATTCTATCAAACTGGCCAGGCAATGTGGGTATTCCGTGATCCGGCTGGATACCCTGAGTTACATGAAAACAGCGATTAACCTGTATAAGAAATACGGCTTTCAGGAGATTGCGCCCTATTACTTTAATCCCAATGCTGATGCAAAATTCTTTGAATTGAGAATAGGACTCTAGAGTTTCTTCGGGTAATCGAAGAACAGGAATTCCTTTTTTGTCTTGGTAAAACCGGACCAGTGTGTATTGTCTGCTTTGATTGCGAATACACCGCAGGTGGGGATATTATCAACTTGTACAATAGTAGAAAGTTCATTGGCAAAATCAGTGATGCCCGGGTTATGGCCAAAGATGGCAACCGTGTTCAGATCATCATTCAGTTGTTCGATCACTTCAAAGTAAACGGCGGCAGGTGCCTGGTAGAGTTTGCTTAAGAGAATAATATCCTGTTCATTGCCATCAAATGTTTCGCAGAAAAGTTGGGCGGTTTTTTTGGCACGTTTTGCCGGGCTGCTTACAAAAGCATCGATCTTTAGCTTTTTATCCATGATACGTTTAGCCATAGCTATGGCATCCTTCTTACCACGTTCATTCAGGGGCCGTTCAAAATCGTTAAGTGAAATTACCGATTCCGCTTTTGCGTGCCGTATGATCAGGATGATCTTCACGTATTAAATATAATACCTGGATGGCATGAAAACAAAAAAAGATCATTCAATATCCCCTTACATTCTTTCCTTCGATATAGTTCATGAAGGCCTTGTTACAAACCCTGTTTCCGCCGGGTGTGGGATAATTGCCGGTGAAATACCAGTCGCCCTGGTTGGTAGGACAGGCTTCATGCAGTGATTCAATGGTCTGATAGATCACCCGTACCGGGATATTGCTGTCGGTAGGGGTTATCATGGCAGCGATCTTATCAGAGATCTGCTCCGGAGTAAAGGGTTTATATATTTTCCGGACAAGATTTTCCGTGTGCAGTTGATTGTTTCTTTGCAATTCTTTGCACTGGTTGAACACGTCGGTTAGTACGTGTTCCTGCCCGCTTTCCTGCAGTAAAGCAATGCCTGCACGGAAAGCTATAAAATCGCCCAGTTTACTCATATCGATGCCATAGCAGTCGGGATACCGTATTTGCGGTGCGGAAGAAACAACGATGATCTGTTTGGGCTGCAGGCGACCAAGCATACGGATGATACTTTCCTTCAGCGTGGTTCCGCGTACAATACTGTCATCTATCACCACCAGGGTGTCTTCATGCTTATTTACAGTTCCGTAGGTGATATCATACACGTGCTGCACCATTCCATTGCGGCTGTTATCCTCAGTGATGAAGGTCCTGAGTTTCACATCTTTTATGGCGATCTTCTCGATCCGTATTCTCCGGTTGATCATTTCCGTTAGTTTTGCCTCGTCGAAGTCCTTTCCCCAGTTCCATATACGTTCTCTTTTTATATTGTTCAGGTAATCCTCAGCTCCCTTGATCAGGCCATAGAAAGCCGTCTCGGCAGTGTTTGGGATAAATGAGAATATCGTATTCTTAAGATCGTAATCAATGGCTTGTAAGACCCTTGCGCTCAAGTTATTGCCTAGTGCCATCCGTTCGCGGTAGATCTTTTCATCACTTCCCCGGCTGAAATATATACGTTCAAAACTGCAGGCCTTGCGTTCTTGTGCAGGTACGATCTGTTCAATGAAATGACTTCCGTCTGCTTTGATGATCAATGCGGTTCCAGGCATGAGTTCCTGGACTTCATTTTCCCCCACATTGAAAGTTGTTCGAATGGCCGCCCTTTCACTGGCGGCAACAAATACCTCGTCATTGATATAATAATAGGAAGGTCTTATTCCATGGGCATCTCGCATGATGAAGGCATCCCCGTTTCCTAACATGCCAATGAAGTGAAAGCCTCCGTCGAAAAGGGGTACTGCCTTTTTGAGCACCTTGGCAATATCCATATGTCCCGGGAAGGCGATATCAGCCTGTACAATGAAATGATGCAGTACCTCCATCATGGCTGCAAGATCGCTTTGCCTTTGAAATTCGCCCGGATCGATATTTACAAGTCCAAACAATTCTTCCGTATTGACCAGATTAAAGTTCCCCGCAAGGGCAAGATTCCGGACCGGTATAGTATGTCTTTTAATAAAGGGGTGGCAAAACTCCGTATTGTTCTTTCCCTGGGTGCCATATCGAAGGTGCCCCAATAAGAC
>JANYAL010000131.1 GCA_025361325.1 Bacteroidota bacterium | reverse complement strand
TAAAGAGATTGCTGCCAAAACCGGCATCTCCAATGACGATCTGGAATATTACGGAAAGTATAAGGCCAAACTTCCGCTTAAACTGATTGATGAGGAAAAGATCCGGAAAAGCAAACTCATCCTTGTAACAGCTATTAGTCCTACCCCTGCCGGAGAAGGAAAGACCACCACTACGGTCGGGCTTGCGGACGGGCTGTACAAGATCGGCAAAAAGGCCATGCCAGTATTGCGTGAACCTTCCCTGGGACCTGTCTTCGGCATCAAGGGAGGTGCTGCCGGAGGAGGATATGCACAGGTGATCCCAATGGAGGACATCAACCTTCATTTCACCGGTGATTTCAGTGCCGTTGAGAAGGCCAATAACCTGCTGGCTGCCCTTATCGATAATAATATTCAGAGCAAGACAAGAAGCCTTCACATCGATCCGCGCACCGTGGTCTGGAAAAGGGTGATGGACATGAATGACCGTGCGTTACGGAATACAGTCATCGGTCTGGGTGGCACTGCCAACGGCATGCCCCGCTCTGACGGATTCAATATAACCGCGGCATCGGAAGTGATGGCTATACTGTGCATGTCGAAGAACCTGGATGACCTGAAAGAACGTCTGGGGAAGATTTTGGTGGGTTTTACCAAACAGGGTGAGCCCGTATATGCCCGACAACTTAATGCAGAGGGTGCCATGGCAGTACTGATGAAGGAGGCTATCAAACCCAATTTGGTACAGACACTGGAAGGTAACCCGGCGATCCTGCATGGAGGGCCCTTTGCCAATATAGCACAGGGTACAAATACCATTATTGCTACCAAAATGGGCATGTCGCTCGCTGATTATATAGTAACGGAAGCTGGCTTCGGAGCTGATCTTGGTGCTGAAAAGTTCATGAACATCAAATGCGGCTATTCCGGGCTGAAACCCGATGCTGTAGTATTGGTTGCCACCATCCGTGCCCTGCGGTACCATGGCGGAGCAAAAAAGAATGAGTTCAATTCCCCGAACCTTGAAATGGTGAGGAAGGGATATGAGAACCTGGAAAAGCATATAGAAAACCTTAAGAAATTCGGCATGACTCCTGTAGTGGCCATCAACCATTTTGAGACCGATGCCCCGGAAGAAATAGAATTCGTCATCAGTGAAACGGCAAAGCATGGTGTACGGGCGGTATTTAGTGATTGCTGGGCACATGGTGGTGAAGGAACGAAAGAACTGGCCCAGGCTGTAGTGGACATAATCGAAAGTGGAATTAACCAATTCAGGCCCTTGTACGACTGGAACATTTCCGTAGAACAAAAGATAAAGACCATTGCAACAGAAATCTATGGTGCAGACGATGTGGAATACGCTCCGAAGGCAAGGGAAGGTTTAAAAACGATAAAAGAACTTGGTTTTGACAAACTGCCTGTATGCATGGCTAAAACACAAAAGTCATTCTCAGACAATGAGACCAAGATCGGTCGTCCACGCAACTTCATCATCACCGTCAGGGAATTTGAATTTGCAGCGGGTGCCGGATTTGTGATTCCGATACTTGGAGATATGATGCGTATGCCCGGTCTGCCAACAATACCTGCTTCAGAAGGTATGGATATTGACAATAATGGAAAGATTACCGGATTGTCGTGAGGGGAAGAGAAATTGAGAATAGTGTAGGAGCGTCTTAGTAAAGGATCAGTATTACAAACCTGCAGGATATAGCAACAGCGTAAAATGAAACATTTCTATTGACTGTACCAGATGTCACAATAATACAGTAACAATTCGAATATGCTCCTTCCCTATTCATTATTTGCCCTACACTATTCACTTTATTAATTTCCCATTGCACCTGATTATTGTTAAATTTGGTATATGCAACATCCATCTGTGTCAACAATACAGATAAGCAGGGTAACAGCAGTTGCCGGTAGCTGTACCTATTCGGAACAAAAGGAGAATGACCTGCTTGCAGTTGAAGAGCCCCTGGAGATCAGGATCCTTCATGGAGCTGCGGACAGTAGACAGCAAAAAAGTATTTCTGTAACCATGTGTACGCCGGGCAATGAATTTGACCTGGCCAACGGATTTCTTTTCACTGAAGGGATCATAAAAGATAAAAATGACATCCTGAGCACGCGCTTTTACACCGGGTTGAACACATCGCTGAATGGAGACCGCATCATTTTGGTAGAATTGCAGCCCGGTATTGGCTTTGACCCTAAAAAAATTGAACGACATTTTTATACTTCTTCCAGTTGCGGAGTCTGCGGCAAGTCATCGATCGATGCAGTCAGGAATGTTTTTGACATACCCCCGTCCAAGGATTCATTGACAGTTGAGGCTAGCGTGCTCACCGGGCTCCCTGGTTCATTGCGCAAACAACAGGAAGTCTTTGAATACACCGGCGGCTTACATGCTTCAGCATTATTTGACCTCAAGGGCAACCTGTTACTAACCCGCGAGGATGTTGGCAGACATAATGCACTGGATAAACTGGTTGGCGCTGCACTGGCTTCGGGTGACCTGCCACTCAACCACCACATCCTGCTGTTGAGTGGAAGAGCCAGTTTTGAACTGATACAAAAAGCAGCTATGGCCGGGATAAAGATCATATGTGCAGTGGGTGCGCCATCCAGCCTGGCGGTGGGGTTGGCCCGGGAATTACAGATCACCCTGGCGGGTTTTCTACGCGACAACCGGTTCAATATCTATTCGGGGGATCAGCGGATCGTATTATTAAAATAAGAATTTAAAATATGAAACTCCGGATCAAAGGCAATTCAATCAGGCTTCGGGTCACCAGGTCAGAAATTGTTAACTTTGGTGAACATGGATTGCTTGTAGAAGAGACTGAATTCAACAACGGTATCACTTTTGTTTATGCTTTAGAACGAAAAGCCGGCATCGACAAACTGGAAGCCTTGTTCCAGGGAAATAGGATCAGTGTATTTGTTCCTGAGCGAATGGCAAAGGAATGGACGACCACGGATGTTATAGGATACGACAATAACATAGATATCGAAAATGGCGGCCTTTTAAACCTGCTGATAGAAAAGGATTTTGTTTGCCTGGAGAACACTACGGAAGACCAGGAAGATAATTTTCCGAACCCCAATGCCGTTTGTTGATTGTAAAATTGAACAACATGTCCAAGAACCTGAGTGAACTTGCCGGAAGAAAAGGATTGACAGAGAATCTATTTGAGCAACTGGGCATAGCCGCACAGCCTGCCGGCACACCCTCTTTGGAAAGAATGGATCAACTCGCCACGGAGTTCGTCATGGGTACAGCCAATGTATATGGTGCCGCAAGCTTCTATGACCTCTTAAGACAGGAGAATAAAGGAAAGAAAGTATATGTCTGCAATGGCAGTTCTTGCATGACCGCGGGAACACAGGAAGCTTTAAAAGAAAAGTTATCAATACATTTTGAATCCAATGAGATCGGCGAGATGTGTTGCCTGGGCAGGTGCCATGAAAACAGTTCCTTTTATTTTGATGGAAAGAATTATTCCGGAACGGCCATTGACCAGATCGGCGAGATCAAAAAAAACAATACCCAAATCACTGACCGTTACCCTGTTTCCTTCCTGGGCACACCGGTTCTTACGACTGCTTCCCCGGGCCTGGAAGCGTACCAAGCCCTATGGAGTGAAACACTGAAACACCCTGCGACCGAACTCCTCAGTGAATTGACCACATCAGGCCTCCGCGGACGCGGGGGAGCAGGCTTCCCCATCGCTTTCAAACTCAATGCCTGTAGAGAGGCTGCCGGTCAAACAAAATTCATCGTATGCAATGCAGATGAAGGTGATCCCGGCGCTTACAGTGACCGTTACCTGCTGGAACAACACCCCTATCTCGTGTTGCTGGGCATGATGACAGCAGGATATATAACCGGTGTGGAGACAGGCGTCGTGTATATCCGGGCAGAATACCCTGAAGCCATCACGATCATCGGGGATGCTGTTCAAGCACTGCAAGAACGCCAACTACTTGGAGAGAATATACTGAACTCCGGTTTTAATTTCCATTTTAAGGTCATCCGGGCGCAGGGCGCATATATCTGTGGCGAGGAAACGGCATTGTTGTCATCCATCGAAGGGCAACGTCCTGAAGTACGGGTGCGCCCACCCTACCCTGTACAACAGGGCCTTTTCAATAAACCGACCGTGGTCAATAATGTTGAAACCCTCGCCTGCATACCTTATATCATACAAAATGGCGGAAAAGCCTTTGCGTCTCTTGGCGTGGGCAGATCTACCGGAACCAAACTGGTGTCACTGGATGGCTTCTTCAAAAGACCGGGTATCTATGAAGTGGAGATGGGAACTCCGCTTTCCCTGGTTGTGAACGAACTTGGAGGAGGATTCAGAACAGCGATCAAAGCCATGCATATTGGCGGCCCCCTGGGCGGACTGGTGCCTGTTGGGAAGATCGATGAACTTACCATTGACTTTGAATCTTTCTCCCAGCACGGATTCCTCCTGGGGCATGCGTCCATCGTGTGTATACCCGAAGTTTTCCCCCTGGTGAGATACCTGGAGCACCTGTTCCAATTCACCGCACATGAAAGCTGCGGAAAATGCTTCCCCTGCCGGCTGGGATCTACCAGGGGATATGAATTACTCAGGAAGGCACAGGAAGGCGATTATAAGATTGAAAGAAAATTATTCGATGACCTGCTGGAGACACTGGAGATCGGATCGCTTTGTGCCCTGGGCGGAGGACTGCCGCTTCCGGTGAAGAATGCGCTTCATTATTTCGATAAGGAACTATCCCCCTATTTTAAAAGAACCTGATCATGCCTATAGCTTACAAAAGAGAGACCAAGCATCAAACGGGCGAGAACGGCAAAACCGTCCTGTATGGCGCAGCTAACGGCGGTACCAAGACGAAAATCGCCTATATCAACGACCAACCCTTTGGGATACAAGAGGGCGAGACCATCATCGCTTTCCTCCGCAGGAACTTTGGCAAAGATGCTGTGCCCACTTTGTGTGATGCTCCCAACCTGGAACCCTTTGGTTCCTGCCGGGTATGCAGCGTGGATGTGGCACTGAAGCCTGGCGGTCCTGTTAAAACACAGGCATCCTGCCATACCCCGGTCATGGAGGGCTATTACATATACCCGGATTCCCAGCGCATACAAAAACTGCGCAGGAACATTATAGAACTGGTACTAACGGACCACCCGCTGGATTGCCTTACCTGTGAAGTGAACAATAACTGTGAACTGCAGACGGTAGCCGCACGGGTAGGCATACGTGATGTTCGGTACCCCGAAGGCAGGAACCATCTTCACAGGGATAAAGACCTCAGCCATCCTTACATGACCTCTGATCTCTCCAAATGCATCAACTGCTTCCGATGTGTCCGGGCCTGCGATGAAGTTCAGGGACAGTTCGTGCTAAGCATGGCCGGGCGCGGATTTGACAGCCATATCATTAAGGGAATGGAGCAGAGCTTTGAAGAAAGTGATTGTGTAAGCTGCGGTGCCTGCGCACAGGCCTGTCCTACCTCAGCCATTAGCGATGTATTTGAGTCCAAATCGGTTGAATATGACAAGAAAGTGCGTACGGTATGCACTTATTGCGGGGTGGGATGCAACCTGGATGTGGCTGTAAGAGCTGGTAACATTAAATCCATCCAGGCACCTTATGATGCAGCGGCCAATGGCGGCCATACCTGTTTAAAAGGCCGTTATGCTTTTTCCTTTTACAATCACCCCGACCGACTTCGGACACCACTCATAAAAAAGAACGGGGAATTTGTAGAAGCAAGCTGGGAAGAGGCCTATGACTTCATTGCAACGAAACTAACCGAAATTAAGAATACCTACGGCCCCGATCACATTGCAGGCATCTCCTCTGCCCGGTGCACCAACGAAGAGAATTACCTGATGCAGAAGTT
>JANYAL010000088.1 GCA_025361325.1 Bacteroidota bacterium | reverse complement strand
CCCCGTTTTGCGAAAGGGATATCCGCACACCGGACAACCTGCAGACGATGGATGAGAAAGGGGATTTCCTCATTAAGACCAAAAAGAAAGGGATATTATATGGCCTGCATTACGGTACCCATCCATTGGACGTGGTGGGCTGGGATGGGTGCTGCTATCCTTATATTTTTTCCATCCACGATTACGAGCCCATCACCGGCAGGGTACACCAGCCGCCGCCTGTTCACCAGACCTTCGAGACAAATGCTTTTGTGGTCTGCTCCTTTGTGCCCAGGCTATACGATTACCATCCGGATGCCATTCCTGCTCCCTATAACCACAGCAATATCGACAGTGATGAACTCCTGTATTATGTTGACGGTGAGTTCATGAGCCGCAAACACGTTACCCGGGGTATGATGACCCTACATCCGGCCGGAATACCGCATGGCCCACATCCCGGAGCCGTAGAGAAAAGCATTGGCGCCAGGGAAACACGGGAACTGGCTGTGATGGTGGATACCTTCCGCCCCCTGCAACTGACGGTGGAAGCCCTGGAAATAGAGAATGAGGGATATGTGATGAGCTGGGCGGAATGACCGGTATAATAATATGAAATAATAAGGCCTGCGAAAGCTTGCCTTTATTTTTGACCAACTCGCTAAAAGGAGGTACCAGGCTATTAGGAGGGATGTACGACTATCAATAATCTTACATATAAATTATCACTATTGTCCGAGTAAAATAGAATAAAACTGGCAAAAAAAAAGGCAGTTCTTAAGAACTACCCAGATTAGTTATGTTTGACTTACCACAGACCAAACATTACTATGAACGAAGATAAAATATTTGTCGGACAGCCGGTATTATCACAGATATTAGATGTAATACCCAGTTCTTTGATACAGCAATCAAGCCGCAAGCATCAGGCGAACAGATACTATAAGAGACTGCCTTTCGCGTTCATCTGGTGAGCTTGCTATATGGAGTGTTCAGCTATTGCAATGGCCTGCGGGAGCTTAGCAAGGGACTATTGGCCTGTGAAGGCAAGCTTTTTCACCTAGGACTTGATAAGGCTCCCGCTCGAAGTACTTTGTCTGATGCGAACAATAATCGGGACTACCGGGTCTTTGAGTCAGTATACTATGGTTTGCTTAACAAATATCACAGCTTTATCTCGGACAGCCGGTTAAAGGGGTTAAGCATCAGGAACTTGAAGGTAATAGATAGCAGCACGATTCAATTGTTCAGCGATATTTTGCGTGGCGTTGGCCGCAACAGACTGGATGGCGCAAGAAAGAAAGGTGGTTTTAAGGTTCACGCGATGATGGATGCGTTCAGTGGTGTTGTGGAGTATGCCCGAATGGGCAAAATGGATCACCCGTTTCAACCCGGTGTCTTACTTCATTGAAGTGATGCGCATGGTTGTACTTAAAGGGAGCTCCCTAGTCGATATTAAATTTCATTTGCTGAAAATGCTGGGATTCGCTGTTGTATTTAATGCTTGGGCGGTTTTCAATTACCGAAAGCGTTCCTGATATTATATTTTAGATGAAATTTTCCTATATTGGCATGTTAAAACAACTACACCATGATACCTTTCCATGAAATGAGAACTGGCGATTACCTGATTGCAGATAATGATGGCGATAAAAAGCAGGGGGAAGTAACGGACCTGAATCATAATGAAAAACAGGTATGTGTAAATACCGGTACACAGGACTTCTGGTACGATACCTCTCAATTGAGTCCGATACCCATTGATGAGGAACAACTGCTAAAACTTAAATTTCATAATCAGGATAATAATGACGGTACAGTAAAATATATGAAGGGTGCATTCCGGATCTTGATCCCTGCCAAGAACGATTTCTCAAAATTTGAGATATGGTACCGGGATGAGCACAGGCATATACTTCATCCCATATATTTGCATAACCTGCAGAATCATTTCTTTGAAATGACCAAAGTACACCTGAATGATGAGGCTTTTGATTAAGGAATGAACTTACATATATAACAAATGGCTGTACCGTTGGGAATCTGCCTTTTTATAAAAACATCTGTGTATTAAATTTTTAGAATTTAATACACAAAATCCAAACCCTACCCTATTTTATATCTGCGGAAAGTAATATCGTTTTATTGTTCGTATTCTGTGTGATCCCCATGAAATTCAGGTTAAGTATATTATTTGTTTCGATAATACCATATTTACGTGCAAAATAATTCTGTAAATCAGTAACCAGGTTCGCTGGCGGTAACAAGGTACTGGTTATCTTTCCACTGATATGTATAACATCTGTATAGAGTATCCCATTTACGGTTCTGGTGATCCCGGTTTCCAGAACTGTATAGGTGATGGTTACGGGAACCGGAACTGGTATTCCCGGAATTGTCAGGTTCACAGTCTCTGCCCAGGTAGTGCCCACCGGTGAATTTTCCTTCAGGTACAGGTCTTCCAGTTGAACATTGCTTAGCGCCCCCAGTGTGCGGAAAGTGAAATAATCGTTCCCCGTATTGAAATAATATTCGTTGTTTCTGGTATTTGAATTTGTGAACACATGATAAGCCTTGCCGTTGATGGAGGTATCCCGGTTGGTTGACGCCAGTACATAATCCGTTGAGGTAGCAGTAAGGTTATTGATCAGACGGTAGTTCCAGGTGCTCCCGGCACTGATGCTGAGGTATTTGGCCAACACAACTGGATCGGGCGTAGAACTTGTCTTATTACAGGCCATACCGGCTGTGAGAAGGAAAAAAAAGGCTAAATATTTCATTTTCATGCGGAAAAATAGAGCTTTTGTTGGTAAATATCAGTGTTTTTTTATTATAATTCAATTAATCATCTTATCTTTGCGCTCCCAAATTTATGGCTAAACAGGCATTAATCAAACAGGATGGAACAATTGTTGAAGCATTGAGCAATGCCATGTTTAAGGTGAAATTGGAGAATGGGCATGAGATTTTGGCAACTATTTCCGGAAAAATGAGAATGCATTATATACGTATTCTTCCCGGAGACAAGGTAGGGGTGGAAATGAGCCCCTATGACCTTACCCGGGGTAGGATCATATTCAGGTATAAATAATTTAAAATTATGTGGCCAGGCAACATTTGCAGGCCATTAAATAAAGAAAAAACACACCAACATGAAGGTAAGAGCTTCCATCAAAAAACGTAGCGCCGATTGTAAGATAGTTCGCAGGAAGGGCAGGCTATACGTTATCAACAAAAAAAATCCACGCTTCAAACAAAAGCAGGGATAATATAACACTAAACATTTAAAATTTAAAAATTCATATGGCTCGTATTGCGGGTATTGACATACCAAATAACAAAAGG
>JANYAL010000113.1 GCA_025361325.1 Bacteroidota bacterium | reverse complement strand
GGGCATCGCTTTTGGCAGCGGACTGGCAGCCATAGACGCCGTTGTAAAACTATTACAGAGCGGTGATGAGATACTGGCTGTGGATGATATCTATGGCGGGGCATTCCGCCTCTTCACCCATATCTACGAGAAATTCGGGATCAAGATCAATTATACCGATACCACCCGCGTGGAAAATGTGTTGAATGCCATTACCCCCAACACCAAACTCATCTGGCTGGAAACACCCACCAACCCCACACTTAAAGTGAGCGATATCCAGGCCATTGCGGGCATTGCCAAAGCCTATGGCTGCCTGCTCTGCGTAGACAATACATTCGCCTCCCCCGCCCTCCAGCAACCGCTGACGCTGGGGGCCGACCTGGTGGTACACAGCGCCACCAAATACCTGGGCGGGCACAGTGACCTCATCGCCGGACTGGTGGTGGCCCGCGAGAAAGAACTGGGTGAGAAGATCAGGTTCATACAGAACGCCAGTGGCGCCATACTGGCCCCTTTCGACAGCTGGCTGGTGATACGCGGTATTGAGACACTGCACCTCCGCGTACAGCAGCATTGCCGCAATGCACAGGCCATCGCAGAATACCTCGTGAACCATCCTGCAGTTGATAAAGTGTTCTATCCCGGCCTGAAGCATCATCCCAATCATGAGATCTCCAAAAAACAAAGCAGGGGCTTCGGAGGCATCGTTTCCTTTACATTACGGGAAGATACCGAAGCCGCAGCCACAGCTTTTGTAACCGGTACGCATTACTTTAAACTGGCCGAAAGCCTCGGTGGAGTAAAAAGCCTGCTCTGCCACCCGGCGCAAATGACGCATAAAAGCATCCCGGCCAATATACGCAAGGCGGCAGGTGTGGCGGACAGCCTTATCCGTTTGAGCGTGGGACTGGAAGAAGCGGATGACCTGATCGCCGACCTGGAACAGTCATTTGCGAAAGCCGGAAAAAGCCTGCATGCCCAACAACAAATCAGTACGATTAATTATTAATACAGGAACAGGCATCACAACTATTCTATTCATCACATTAAACAATACATCACCATGAGCAATCCACAGCATTTTGAAACCTTGCAACTGCACGCAGGACAGCAAATTGACCCTACCACCAAATCGAGGGCCGTACCCATTTACCAGACCACTTCCTATGGCTTCGACAATTCGGCCCATGCAGCCAACCTCTTCGGCCTCCGGGAATTTGGTAATATCTACACCCGTATTATGAACCCCACTACCGATGTCTTTGAACAGCGCATGGCCGCGCTGGAAGGCGGTGTGGCAGCACTGGCAACAGGTTCCGGACAGGCGGCTCAATTCCTTGCCCTGAACAACATATTACAGGCGGGTGATAATTTCATTTCCACTTCCTATCTCTACGGAGGCACGCATAACCAGTTTAAGGTAGCTTTCAGGCGCCTGGGCATTGAAGTGCGCTTTGCCGACGGAGATGACGCAGAAAGCTTCGTAAAACATATTGACAAGAATACCAAGGCCATTTACCTGGAAACCATTGGCAACCCCAGGCTGAATATACCAGACTTTAAAAAGTTTGCCGGCCTGGCAAAGGAATATGACCTGCCACTGATCGTTGACAACACGTTCGGCGCAGGCGGATACCTCTTTCGCCCGCTGGAACACGGCGCCAATATAGTAGTGGAATCCGCTACTAAATGGATCGGCGGCCATGGCACCACCATCGGCGGCGTTATCGTAGATGGCGGCAATTACAATTGGGGCAATGGAAAATTCCCGCAGTTCACCGAGCCCAGTGAAGGATATCATGGACTGAAATTCTGGGAAGTATTCGGTGAAGGCAACCCGCTGGGACTACCGAATATCGCTTTTGCCATCCGTGCCCGGGTGGAAGGCCTGCGTGATTTTGGTTCTTCTCAAAGTCCCTTCAATGCATTCTTGCTTTTACAAGGCATCGAAACCTTATCGCTTCGTGTACAACGCCACGTGGATAATGCGCTGGAACTGGCTCATTGGCTGGAAGCCCACCCCCTCGTTGATTTTGTCATATACCCCGGACTGGAAAGCAGCCCTTACCATAGCCTCGCCAAAAAATACCTGGTCAACGGCTATGGCGGCGTGCTCAATTTTGGCGTAAGGGGCGGAAAAGAAAATGCTGGCAAGTTCATCGATTCGCTGAAACTGGTGAGCCACCTGGCCAATGTAGGCGATGCCAAAACACTGGCCATCCACCCGGCATCCACCACGCATGAACAGCTTGATGCGGCTGAGCAGGAAGCTGCCGGCGTGGCACCCAACCAGGTAAGGATCAGCGTGGGCATAGAACACATTGAGGATATCAAGGCCGATTTTGAACAGGCTTTTGAAAAAGTTTTCCGGGAAGAACAGGTACCGGCCTGATCCATGCATGTTAAAAATACTACTATACCCTGTAGCCCATGAGTCATCAAGTGTTTACCACCAGTTACCCGTTCCGGTTAGAATCGGGCCGGGAATTATCTGAACTGGTACTGGCCTATAATACATTCGGAACAATGAATACCCATAAGAGCAATGTGATCTGGGTGTTTCATGCACTCACGGCCAATGCCAACGTGCCCGAATGGTGGAGCGGACTCTTCGGAAGCGATCGTATCCTTGATCCCGGAAAGTATTTCATCATCTGCGTGAACATGCCCGGAAGTTGTTATGGCAGCATGGGCCCGCTGGAAACCGACCCGGTCACCGGTGCGCCTTATTACCACAACTTCCCCCCCTTCACCATCCGGGATATGGTGAGGGCCTATCGCTTATTGAAGGATACACTCGGTATTAACAGGATCTATCTGGGGATCGGCGGCAGTATGGGCGGACAGCAGTTGCTGGAATGGGCCGTGGAAGAACCCGCACTGTTTGAACATATCGTGCCCTTTGCCACCAATGCCCGTCATTCTGCCTGGGGCATCGCCTTCAATGCCACCCAACGGATGTGTATAGAGGCAGACAGCACCTGGAAAGAGAATCACCCCACGGCGGGGATGGAGGGTATGAAGATCGCCAGGGCTGTGGCCCTGCTCTCGTACCGGAATTACCGCACCTACCAGGCATACCAGTCTGATGAGAACAATGAACTGGTCAGTGACTTCAAAAGCGAATCGTACCAGCGATACCAGGGAGAAAAACTGGCCAGGCGCTTCAATGCCTTCAGCTATTATTTCCTGAGCAGAAGTATGGATACGCACAACCTGGGCAGGAACAGGAATACGGTCATTGACGCACTGCAATGCATCAAGGCAAAGACCCTGGTGCTGAGCCTTACCACCGACATACTGTTCCCGCAGTCTGAACAGGAATTCCTGGCGGCACATATACATCATGCCGGCTTCCAACTGATCGATTCATCCTATGGCCATGATGGCTTCCTGATGGAACATGAACAGATCAATAACAGTATCAGGCGCTTTCTCCGGATGGAGCAGGTTAACCAAATTGAAAAAAAATTACTCAATTAATGTATGGACAACAGCAAACAACTCATCATCGGTCTCTTTGGCTTCGGCACCGTAGGAAAAGGATTGTACGATGTGCTGCACAGCACACCCACCCTCAGTACCACCATCTCCAGGATATGCATCCGGCATCCCGATAAACCCCGGAGCATTGCCCCTG
Source organism: Bacteroidota bacterium (assembly GCA_025361325.1). Taxonomy (GTDB): domain Bacteria; phylum Bacteroidota; class Bacteroidia; order Chitinophagales; family Chitinophagaceae; genus Ferruginibacter. The sequence continues at coordinate 5,178 of JANYAL010000113.1, read as the reverse complement.
AATTCTTCACCACGGATGCTTCTGCGCTGTTGAATGATGAGCAGATCAATGTAATAGTTGAGCTCATCGATGATGCAGACGCCGCTTTCGAAATTGTGAAGACCGCACTTCAGAAAGGTAAGGCCGTGGTAAGCGCCAATAAGAAGATGATCGCCGAACATTTTGAGGAATTGCTGGAGCTGCAGCAGCAATACCAGGCGCCCTTTCTCTATGAAGCGGCCTGCTGCGCCAGCATGCCCATCGTACGCAACCTGGAAGAGTATTACGACAATGACCTGCTGAAATCTTTCCGCGGCATCATCAACGGCTCCACTAATTTCATCCTGACCCGGATGTTCGAGGAACAGGTTGAATTTCAGCAGGCCCTGCGTCTGGCACAGCAACTGGGTTTTGCCGAGTCGGATCCCAAACTGGATATTGGTGGCTTTGATGCAGCCAACAAGCTCTGTATATTGCTGGCCCATGCGTTTGGCACGATCACAAAACCCAAACAGTTCATCTTTAACGGTATTGAGTCGGTATCCCTGCAAGATGCCCTGGTGGCCAAAGAAAAAAAATACAGCATCAAACTGGTAGCCAATGCCACCAAGCTGGAGAACGGAAAACTGGCCGCATTTGTACTGCCGCAGTTCGTGACCGAACAGGACGACCTCTTTCATGTACACAATGAATTCAACGCGGTCATCACAGAAAGCGCCTTTGCCGACAAACATTTCTTTAAGGGCAAGGGTGCCGGGGCCTTTCCCACCGCCTCTGCCGTGCTGAGCGATATCTCAGCCCTGCGGTATAATTACAGGTACGAGTACAGGAAGATCCGTAACCTGCCCGCCACCACGCTGAGCAATGATTTTTACCTGAAGGTATTCCTGAGCGTGGATGAGATCGGTAAGATCAACAAAGATGAATTCGAATGGATCGAGGAATGGCACAATGAATTCAGTCATAGCTGGCTGATCGGTGTCATACACGCAGGTAAATTATCCGAAAGCAACTGGTGGAAGCAACCGGGCATATCGCTGATCCTTTGTCCGGATCCGATTGTAGAATCAGTTGATTACCGGAAGATCAGCTTGCAGAGCCTTAAACTGGCAGGTGTGGCTGTATCCGCCTAAGTTATTTCCGCAAGAACTGCCGGATTTTTAAAATCCTTCAGGTCTTGTGAAACAAAACTACCGAACCATTACAATAAAAATGAATTGCTGTCGGATTTGGCGGAATTGGCGGCCGGGCGATGGACATGGCAGACTTTTGTTGCAGACAGGTTGCGGACAGCAAGTGTACAGCATAGGGAAAGCAAGCTAAATCCTGCAACCTGTCTGCAACCTGTCTGCAACCTGATAGCATCCTGAACCTTTCCAAAGGCCTGGCGGAATTTTCCTAACCGCCAGGTCTTTGAACTATTTTCCAACGGGGTTGAATGCATTCCTGATCCGTTCAGACAGGTCCTGTACATGAAACCTGGTGATCCTATCAGGGATGGCCAATGCCGCCGTATTGAAACGGTTTCGCAGGGCCGTGAGGTGTCCCCGGGCGATGGATGGTATATCCGTATTCTTTATGTTTACATCATTTATCCTAAAATTTCCATTCGTGAATGTGAAGGTCTGAAAGGTTGCTGCGGGGTTGATCAGGCCAATCAGGTTCTCCACATAAGCCTTCTGCAGGTTTCGCCGGTAACCATCCACGGCGCTGTTGCCCGCCAGTTCACTGAAGATTCCTGCTTCCACATCACTTAACAATTCATCGATGGTATAGGTACTGGAGGGGCCATAACGGTTGGCCGCCACATTCAGTTTATACAAACGATTCCCGGAAACAAGGCTATTTACCACACGGATCTGCAGGTTGGCCACGGCTTCGCTGGATGCCGGGCTGGTGATCTTGTTCAGGATATCCCTGTCCAGCAGCCAGGCAGGTGTTTGAAAAATATTCCGGTTCAGGAAGGCTACGGCTTCTTTCTGGATTGCTTTCGGCGTAAGTTCGTACACATCGCCTTTCTCTTCTACGCTCTTGAGTGTTTCATACACACCGCCAACATTGGAGCTTACATGTCCCATATATCTACCAAACTGACCAACGATCTCCCCGTACATTTCATCCAGGTTCTCATATTTGTCATTGTCTTCCTTCGTCCACTCATTCAGGTGGGTGATAATACGTTTCAGGTTCTTAATACCGTATTCACTGGCTTTCATATTATCATCGCCGATGCATTCCGTCTGTACCCGTGGATCATCATTGCCCGAACCGAACCATAAGCGGTGGTTGGCGGCCAGGCTGTCGATGATCCATTTGTTATTGATCTTCTTGTCCTTTTCCACATCGTTTTCGCCGGTATAGGTGTATCCCCACTGGATGGCCCACCTGTCGTAATCACCGATGCGGGGAAAGAGTCCTGATTCGGATATATTGTCTTCGGGCTGCGCCACATAGTTGAAGCGGGCATAGTCCATGATGGAGGCGGTATGTCCGTTGGCCTCCACCCAGGCTTTATCGCGCAGTTTCTCTACCGGCGTCTGGCTGCTGCTGCCCATGTTATGCTGCAGGCCCAGGGTATGGCCCACTTCATGCGAAGACACGAAGCGTATCAGGTTGCCCATCAGTTCATCATCGAACTTCATCTTACGGGCCCTGGGGTCAACGGCTGCGGTTTGAACAAAATACCAGTCATGCAGCAGTTTCATCACATTATGGAACCAGCCGATATGGCTTTCCAGCACTTCTCCGCTGCGGGGATCGTTCACATTCGGCCCATAAGCGTTCTCGATATCAGAGGCAAAATAGCGTAGCACACAGAAGCGGGCATCCTCGAGGCTCATGGTGGTATCATGCTCAGGCCATTCTTTTCCGATAATGGCATTTTTGAATCCTGCTTTTTCAAATGATTTCTGCCAGTCGTTGATGCCGGCGATCAGGTAAGGCCTCCATTTCTTAGGTGTAGCGGGATCTATATAATAAACGATCTGCTTTTGTGGTTCCACCAGTTCGCCCCGCTTGTATTTTTCCATATCTTCCGGCCTGGGTTCCAGGCGATGGCGGATGGCAAATACTTGCTTATCTACCCTTTGCTGGTCATCGCTGTACACCGTATATTCATCCGAAAAGAAACCCACCCTTGGATCGAAGAGCCTGCGTATCATAGGTACTTTCGGCAAGAGGAGGAAAGAGGTATTCAGTTCCATGGTAACAGCGCCGGCGGCATCAGCTGCGGGCAGGGTCTGGGAAAAGGGGGTAGGCGGACCACCACCCGGGTTGGTATTGTAGGTCTTTACGGTTCTTATTTCGGTGTTGATGGGATAGGTTTTGATACTTTGTATATAGGACCGGTCTGCCGCGATACCAGACAGGTTCATATTCCTTTTGATACCGGGCGTAAGGCTCACGGGCTGGTTATCGCCTTTAAAAAAATCTGTGACATCGATGACGGTACTGGAGGTATTGGACACCGAATCTTTTCCGTATGCTGCCACGGGGAATGCGAAGGCAATGGGGTCCAGGTTGGAATTGGTGACCGCCCTGTATATGCTGCTGGTAGAATCGGCTGTGTTCATCAGCGTCACCACCCGTAAAAAGATCATATTACTCGGACCTCTTTCAAATTTCACAGTCCGCTGGTTCAGTTGTGAACCTCCATAACCTCCGCTGGCAGGGGTTTTTCCATAACGGATATCTGCCAGTATCTCGCGTCCCAGGATGGAATCGGCGATCTCGAAATAGAATTTTTCCTCGATGCGGTGAACCGTGAACAGTCCTTTACTGGTGACCGCCTTGCCGGTGATTACATCTTTATAGGGTTTAGGACCACCGGGCTTTGGTAGCTCTTTAACGGATGGAATGGAGTCGGTCTTGCCCGGTTGTTTCTGGGCTAGTGCTGAACCGGCGATTGTAAGAAAGATCAATGCTAAAATGGGAAATTTCATGATACAATGGTTTAAAGTCTTATAATTATCGGTTTAAAGTTTATAAAGATGTGGAAGATACTGAAATCTTGAATGTTTCACCGGAAATATTATTCTCTTCTTCCCCTGGCTCCCCTGGCGCAATTGTTTCCACCCCAAACAACAATTTTTTACTCAAACATAATGGGCCACTTGTGTCTGTTATTTCTACCTGTATATATCGGGAATTAAATTACAGTTAATTTAGGATATTTACCTATCCTTGACCCGCTGACCCAAGTGTTCAAGCTATTTCAAGTAAAACGAAATTAATCTGTAAAGGAAAACTTTCGCCGGAGGGGCATTTGTAGTAGGGGGTTACGATTACATAAACCCGGACACAGTCCGGTTGAACTGGTAGGCTGGAGGAAGAATGACGGAAGCAGGCAGCGAGCACCCAACAAGAGGCTATACCAAAGAATGAAGTGATGATATAGCATCCTAGGAAGGCCCAAGAACAGCTTTTAGGTTCTTTTTCAACAACTACCCACTAATAGTCTCTGCCCGTACAGGTGTTCCCCTAAATTCATAAGCCCACACTGCCCGCAGGTCAGAGACCAGGCTGGGGCGTGCTGAATAGGTTAGTTTTTTTATATTTGAAGAGTAGATCACCCACGGCGGCTGAATTTTTTGTTGTGCGTAGCTTTTATAATTTTAATATTTTCACAAGCATAGTACCATTTTTATTATATCTGTCCAGCCATCTCTTTAGTCCTGATTGTGCCGATTCCATAGAATCAAATGTGTTAAAATCGCTTGTGCTTCCGGAATCATTCTTACATTCTTCCTTAACTCTTGTACCAATCCGTTTACCCATTTTGGGCAATTCAGCCGGTGTGCAGGTTACTTGACCAATCCCGGTGTGCACAATCATCTTATTTTGGGAAGAGCCAATATCTGTAAGGGGCCGAGAAAAGAAGAAATAGTAGTATGTTTTTGTAACTGGTTTTTCGTCTTTTGAATTTTGCAATTCATCAGTTTGAATATTGAGTGTTGAAACAACATTTTGAAAGCTACTATCGGAATTGAAATATCTTTCAAAAAGGCGGTCACACTTCGTTCTATCATTCACTACTTTCTTCAAAGTCTGCTCGAAAAATGTATAGTTTGTAATTATCGTTGGCGAAAACAGCAATGATTTCATCCATTCCCACATCTTTTCTTCCCCAATCTCTTTTTCAATAGCTGAAAAAAGAAGGGGAGCATAATAGTATACATACAATTCCCGACTTTTGTAATC
>JANYAL010000081.1 GCA_025361325.1 Bacteroidota bacterium | reverse complement strand
TCATAATGACAATGCGGTCCTGTACTTGCACCGGTATTCCCAACCCAGCCAATGACCTCGCCCCGTTTTACCCTTTGCCCTTCCACTGCCTTGATCCGGACCATATGCATATATTCAGTCTCATATCCATATCCGTGGTTGATGATCACATGATTCCCTGTGCCGTTACCAAATCCGGCAGTGGTAACCACCCCATCTCCGGTAGCATATATTGGTGTGCCTTGAGGCGCGGTAAAGTCGAGCCCGTTATGCATTTTAACTATTCCATAGATGGGATGTATACGCATGCCGAACCCACTGGCAATACGGGTGAGTTCCTTATTGCTGACCGGCTGAATAGCAGGAATGCTGGCTAGCTTCTCTCCCTGGTTCTTAATCAGTTTTTCAATCTCATCATAACTTTCGAACTGGTATGCCGTCCGGCCGGCAATATTATTCAGTGTACTGGCAATATCTTTACCCAGTTCATCATCACCCATCGAATTAACTTTCGCAAGTTCTCTCTTCTGTTCGATCAGTTTTGTTCTCGCACTATCTGTTAAAGGGGAAGCTTCAAAGATAGAACGGTAAACCTCATTGTCGCGCTTTTCCAGTTCAGCCATCTGCTGCTGAAGGCTGATCACTTTATTGTTCAGTATAGCATAATTTTCCTTCATAATCCCGTATTTCAGTTCCGACTCCTTATCCGTAGCCTTGGGTACGAATTTGGTATATACCCAGATAATGATTGCTGAGGTTACAAAAGCTGCAGATAAAAAACCGAAAATCCTTAAAAGCTTCACACGTAGAGGGGTGATCAGCTTCTCATACCTGAGGGTATTGGTATTATAATAGTATTTTATCTTTTTCATGCCTAACTTGCTGAACGCCTAAACTTTTCAGCCCAGAACGATTTTCTTTACCTTTGTTCCTGCTATTCAAAAGTGTACAAATATAGCCCTATAAATCTCAATAATCAACCCCTGTAAATAATTGGTTCATGATGACGAGTATCGAGATACGACAACAATTTCTTGAGTTTTTCAGGGCCAGGGGACATACGATTGTTCCTTCTGCGCCAATTGTTGTAAAAAACGACCCAACCCTCTTATTCACAAATGCCGGTATGAATCAGTTCAAGGATTATTTCCTCGGCAACCAACCCGCCCCTTACAACAGGATAGCTGATACACAAAAATGCCTCCGGGTAAGCGGTAAACACAATGACCTGGAAGAAGTGGGTGTTGATACTTACCATCATACCATGTTTGAAATGCTGGGTAACTGGAGCTTTGGCGACTATTTCAAAAAAGAAGCTATCGCCTGGAGCTGGGAATTACTAACTGCTGTTTTCGGCATTCCTGAAGACCGTTTGTATGTAACCGTATTTGAAGGGGATGAAAAGGAAAGTTTACCAAAAGATGAGGAATCGCAGGAAGAATGGAACAAAGTAATCGCTGAGGACAGAATCCTGATGGGGAATAAAAAAGATAATTTCTGGGAGATGGGTGACACGGGTCCCTGTGGACCTTGTACAGAGATACATGTTGACTGCAGAACTGATGCAGAAAGAAATGCCATAGATGGAAAGACACTTGTCAACAATGATCATCCCCAGGTGATCGAGATCTGGAATAATGTATTCATACAATTCAATAGAAAAAAGGACGGCAGCCTTGTAGCATTGCCTGCCAGGCATGTTGACACGGGTATGGGCTTTGAACGGCTCACGCGTGTACTGCAGAATAAACAAAGCAATTACGACACGGATATATTTACCGGTACCATTGCGGCCACTGAAAAGATCACCGGCAAAATATACCTGTCGGGGGGCGACAGGAAAAGCATCGCATTCAGGGTTATCGCCGATCATATCAGGGCTATCAGTTTTACTATTGCCGATGGGCAATTGCCTTCCAATACCGGGGCAGGTTATGTGATCCGCAGGATCCTACGAAGGGCAGTACGTTATTATTATTCATACCTGGATTACAAACAACCCCTGTTGTACCAATTGTTACCGGTTATTGCAAAACAATTCGAGAACGTTTTTCCCGAATTGAATGCACAACTGGATTTTGTAAGAAAAGTGGTCAGGGAAGAGGAAGATGCTTTTTTAAGAACTGTAGATAAAGGGCTGGCCATGCTGAATGAAGCAGCGCATCCTATTTCCGGCGAAGAGGCCTTTAAGCTATATGATACTTTTGGTTTCCCGCTTGATCTTACGAAACTGGTGGCTGCGGAAAAAGGTCTGGAAGTAGATGAAAAAGGCTTCGAACAAGAAATGCAGCTTCAAAAAAAGCGCAGCCGTGCTGCAACGATAATGGAAACCGAGGACTGGATCAGTGTCAATAATATTCCTGCTTCAGCATTTGCCGGATATGATTCCCTGGAGATCAAATGCAAAGTTGTCAAATACCGCAAAGTCAGTCAGAAAAATAAGGTGCTATACCAGATCGTTCTGGATAACACACCCTTTTATGCTGAAAGCGGGGGCCAGGTTGGTGATACCGGGCAACTGTGCATTGGAGATGAAAAATTGACAATCTTAGATACCAGGAAGGAAAATGACCTGATTATACATTTTACAGAGCATATTCCGGAAAACCTGTTAGGAGAAGTATTGGCAACCGTGGATGCTCCAAGACGTAAAAAAATTACCATCCACCACAGCGTCACCCACCTGATGCATGCGGCCCTGAGAAATGTTCTGGGTAAACATGTTGCTCAAAAAGGGAGCATGGTCAATGAAGAACACCTACGCTTCGACTTCAGTCATTTTTCAAAAATGACAGATGAGGAACTGGCTGCAGTTGAGGCGATGGTCAATGAGAAGATCAGGGAAAATATTCCAGTGATCATCCGCACAATGAAAAAGGAGGAGGCTCTGTCATTGGGTGCAATGGCCCTGTTCGGAGAAAAGTACGGTGATATCGTTCGGGTGGTGATCATGGACCCTGGCTATTCCGTTGAGCTTTGCGGCGGGACTCATGTTGGAAGCACAGGAGAACTTGGTTTATTCAAAATTAAAACTGAAAGCGCTGTGGCGGCAGGGGTAAGACGGATAGAGGCAGTTTGTGGTAAAGCCGCAGAGGATCATATCAATAGGGCTTTATTGGAGATCAGTGCCGTACGGGCATTGTTGAAAAACCCTGCAGACTTTATCCGGTCTGTGGAAAGCCTCTTATCCGAAAATGCAACGCTGAATAAACGGATAGAAGGAATGGAAGCAAGGCAGTTGGTGGGTATACGGAACAGCCTGTTGCAAAAGGACGAGATCATAGACAATGTAAGCTTTATTGGTGAGATCATTGAAGTAAGCAACCCCGATGCGCTGAAGAAATTATGCTTCGATATCAAACACCATGTGCACGATCATGTTGCCGTACTCTGCACTAATATTGATGGTAAAGCATATGTTGCCATTTCAATCTCAGATACTGTTATAGCTGCTAAGAACCTGGATGCCGGTAAGATCATAAAAGAACATGTTTCGCAACTGATAAAAGGCGGTGGCGGCGGTCAAAAGAACCTGGCCACGGCAGGCGGACAGGAAGCTGGTAACCTGAAACAGGTGATCGATAAAGTTAGGTCGTTATTGTGATCTTCACAGGTTGCCTGCTCATTAACTTGTCTCATTAATGATCATACGCATTTCCATGAGCAATGCACCAATTGTTCAATTTGCACTATGCACATCATATTTGAAACACCACGTCTCTTCCTTCGCCGGTTCACGGAAGAAGATTCCAAACTGATCCTGGAACTGAACAGCAATCCGGATATCGTTAAATATGTACATGAACCTGTTCTTCAAACTGAAGAAGAGGCCAGCCGGATAATCACCAATAATATATTACCTCAATACAGGAACAACCTGGGAAGATGGGCCATTCATACCAAAGATTGCAATGAATTCATTGGCTGGTGCGGCCTAAAATACCTCCCCGAACTGGATCTGATTGACCTGGGTTACAGGCTAAAAAGATCGGCCTGGGGAAAGGGATATGCAACTGAATCGGCTGCCCATACCCTAAAATACGGTTTTGAGAACCTGCATATCAAACTGATCACGGGCAGGGCACATATAGAAAATACCGCTTCTATCAAAGTGCTGGAAAAGATTGGAATGCATTTCAAAGAAGAAGGAATCGTTGACGATTGCCCGGTTAGAAGCTACTTCCTTGCCAATCCCAATTCATGAAATCCATGGCATCCTTGTTTAAGAAATGTTAAAGAAGAAAGATTAAATGCGAAATCTTTCGTAATTACATAATAATTACTACTTTTAGTCTACTAAACATTTCGTACGTAAATAATAACAACATGAAAAAGATACTATTCGCACCAACTGTAATG
>JANYAL010000074.1 GCA_025361325.1 Bacteroidota bacterium | reverse complement strand
ACCTTCACGTACGGACCCCTGAGCGGCTGTTCTCCAATGACTATCAATTTTAACGCCAGCACGCATGACAGACTCAGTTTTATCTGGGATTTCAATGACGGAAATATTGTGTCATCAACCGATTCATTGGTATCGCACGTTTATACCATTCCTGGTTCCTATATACCAAAAATGATCCTGGTAGATGCAGGTGGCTGCCAGGTACCCATCACAGGATCAGACACTATCCAGGTAAAAGGGGTGATTGCTCATTTTCTATTTACACCCGGTGCCTTATGCGACAGTGGTTTCGTAGCTTTCACAGATTCATCACACGGCAATGATATCATAACAAGTTATACCTGGAATTTCGGCGACGGAGTAAATTCCAACCTGCAAAATCCAACGCACCATTATGCCATTAACGGCACCTATTATCCAAGGCTGGTTGTTACTACCCAGGCGGGTTGTACAGACAGTTCCGGAGCCAGTTTACCCGTTCGGGTTGTTTCATCTCCAAAGGCGGCAATCAATAGTTCCGGCAACGGGTGTGCCCCGATGACTGTTGATTTCAATGGCACCCTGCTTATACCCGATACGTTAGCTATGAGCTGGTCCTGGAACTTTGGAAACGGAAATGTATCCAGCATGCAGCACCCCCCGCTGCAGGTATACAATAATTTCGGTATTTATAATATAAGCCTTATTGCTACAAACAGCAGTGGTTGCAATGATACCTTAAACACAACAGTTCAGGCTTATCAGGTTCCAACCATTAATGCCGGGGCAGATACCATGATCTGCCGGGGCAGCGGTATAACGCTGACGGCCCGTGGAGCCGACACATACACCTGGTCGCCACCCATTGGTCTTAGTTGCATAGAATGTGTTAGTCCTGTGGCCAATCCAGATTCGCTCACGAATTATGTGGTTACAGGTACCACCATCCAGGGATGCAGTAATATAGATACCGTACAGGTGAATGTAAGGCAACATTTTGTGATGCAGAACAGCAAGGGCGATACATTATGCAGGGGTGGATCAATAAGGCTGTTTGCCAGCGGCGCCTCTTCCTACCGCTGGAGTCCAGCCACTGCACTGACCAGTACCAATGCGTCAACGACCCTGGCGAGCCCGGCAGTAACCACTACCTACCGGGTGATTGGAACCGATGACCATGCATGTTTTTATGATACAGGTTTCATCACAGTAAAAGTCTATCCAATACCCACGGTAGTAGCGGGACAGAACAAGACCATTAATGTGGGGCAAAGTATTGACCTTAATCCTGTGATTTCCCCCGATGTGACATCAGTATTCTGGTCACCGATGTCAAGTGTTATACAGAATCATTTTCCGGGCGTTACTGTGAAGCCTTCTGAAACTACTGACTATAGCATTGAGGTCAGGAACCCCGGGGGATGCAAGACAAAGGACCATGTAACTGTGTTCGTGTTATGCGACGGGGCCAATGTTTTCATTCCAAATACCTTCTCCCCCAACGGCGATGGGAACAATGATATCTTTTATCCCAGGGGTTCCGGTCTTTTCACCATAAAAACGATGCGCATATTCAACCGGTGGGGTGAAGTGGTCTTTGACAAGACAAACTTTATACCCAATGATGCCTCGTATGGGTGGAATGGCACCTACCAGGGCTTGAAACTGAATCCAGATGTGTATGTGTACCTGATTGAGATTGTATGCAACAACAGCAGCACACTCATCTTTAAGGGCAATGTAGCGCTGATACAATAATTTATAGTGGGTGTATAGTAAGAACAAAAGTTCGTGACCCTTTCATTCCATTCGTCTTTACAACTAATTACACTTTCAGCTTATCCACCAGGGCCACATATTCGCTCATGGCATTTTCTTTTGTTTTTCCCTGTAAGGATGACCATGCTTCATACTTGGCTTTATTCACAAAATCAAATGGATTGGAAGGGGGGTCGGTATGAACATCGCCTTCGATGGACTGCTTATACAGCGCATATAATTGCAACAGGGTATCGTTAGAGGGTTTTTCAGAAAGGCTCTTGCTGTCGGCTACTGCCTGTTCAAATCGTTCTTTTAATTCCATGCTTTTTTTGCAAATTTAAGCAATCTTTTATTGATGCGTGTAAGCAGTTAAACAAATGGGGAGATCAGCTTTTTGGACAAGTGTTCTACAAAGGAACGCCTTGTTTATATATACCCCACCACATTAAATAATCTTTACCAAGACGTTACCTTGTGTTAAAGGTGCCGTCCAGCTATATTTTTGTACACAAACATCGGATGCCCCTTCAATATAATTTTTAAAAGAACTAAACTATATGATTAAAATGATCGTGTTTGACATGGCCGGCACCACCGTCAATGAAAATAATGTTGTATATAAGACCCTGAAACGTGCCATACATGAGGGTGGGGTGAATGTGAGTCTCAACCAGGTTCTGGAAGACGGGGCAGGCAAGGAAAAGAACAATGCCATTCGGGATATTGTGAACAAATATGCCCCGGGCATGGATGACCTGTCAATAGAGGTTATGTACGAGAATTTCCTGGTATTGCTTGCCAATGCCTATGAACACCTCGAAGTGACCCCCATCAACGGCGCAGAAGATGTTTTTGAACAACTCAGGGAAAAGCAGATCAGGATAGTCCTGAACACCGGGTATAACCGGAAGACTGCAGCCTTGCTCCTGGAAAAAATGGGCTGGGAGAAAGGGCAGGATTATGATGATGTGGTGACAGCCTCGGATGTTGCCAATAGCCGTCCGCAACCGGATATGATCATTCAGGCTATGAAGCTATATGATATTACAGACCCCTGCGAAGTATGTAAAGTTGGCGATTCCATCATCGATATCGAGGAAGGAAAGAATGCTGATTGCGGCATTACCGTTGGCATCACAACAGGCGCCCATACCCGCGAACAGTTGCTGACGGCCCATCCCGACTATATTATCAATGAACTCTCCGAATTATTGCAGTTGGTGCTTCGTTAGCGGTCCGAAGTTTTTAGTTCTCAGCAGGATTGTATAGTTTTACTGTTGCTGGCTGGTTTTAAAATCCAATGTTTTATTTTTAACCGGGGTCGTTAGATTATTTTTATGTGGTAACGATCCAAAAAATCAATCACTACAGACTGCAAACCACGAACTTCTAACCATGAACACATTTCATCATTTAGTCAGGCTGTTCACCAAATTACAGGCTCCTGCCCTGCTGCTGTTGCTGATTTCCTGTAACATCGCCAGGCAGGATCAGCAGGGTGTTGAGGCAGCCATGAAATATTATGACCGGCTGATATTGCAACAGGATGCTGGTGCCATCTCCAGGTTATTTACACCGGATGGAAATTTAGGCGATATGGCCATCGGCAGGGATTCGATCAGGAATTTCCTGTCCTCCTTCAAAAATGTTCGTGTACTGTCGCAGTACTCCAGAACTTCAACTATCAGCATCACCGGGGATTCAGCTATTCAAAAAGGTACATACAGCCAGGCCGATATTATATCCGGCAGGGATACTGTTCATGTAAAAGGTGAGTTCAGGGCACAGTGGCAATGGGTGGCACACAAGGGATGGCTGATACGTAAAATGAACACCAAATCCATGTGATCAAAAAAAATGCAGGAATTATGAATACAGGCAATTGATTCCTGGTTCATAAATCATACAATTTCATATAAATTATTGATTATCAGATAATTAGATAATATTTCCATACAATTCAGTAATGATTCTAAGTTATAACTTGTATACCTCTTCTATAGGTCTTCCCTATGAAGATATAGTATGTTCATTGGTAAAACCTAAGCAAATACTAAGCAAGAACCCGGATAGAGGCTTGTAAAATACATTTCTGCAGATCATCTGAAGCGGCATCTCCTGGTGTAATATCAAGGGTGAAACCTGCTGTACAGAATTTAATTGCCGTTCAATTTGTTGCCTGATACAATAAGTAAGAGTTTACAATTTCTTAATGAATAGCCCACAATAAACTAATACCGTACACGCACCTTTGCACAAAACTATATTATGATGAAAATGAAATTTACTTTATTAACTACATTGACCTTGTTTCTCTTGTCATCCGTTGCGTTTTCACAGGAAACTACTTCAGAGATACAGGGTACGGTTATTACCGGTTCTGGCCCACAGGCAGGTGCTTCTATTGAAGTGGTACACCAGCCTACAGGAACACGGTACCAGACCACCAGCCGAAAGGATGGCAGGTTTAACATGTCGAACCTGCGTGTAGGAGGCCCCTACACCATCAAAGTAACCAATATCGGTTTTAAAGATGAGATGCAGGAGAATGTTTTCCTTTCCCTGGGCCAGGTGTATAATGCCGACTTCTCACTGACCCCATCAGCAAAAGAACTAACTGCGGTAACAGTTACTTCAAACAGGCAGAACAAGATTTTCAATAACAGCCGTACCGGCAGCCAGGAGATCGTTAACCGGGTTCAGATCGAAAGGTTACCCACTATCAACCGGAGCCTCCAGGATTTTACTAAACTTGAACCCAGTTCTAATGGACTCAGTTTCGGTGGTCGCAGCAGCCAGTACAACAACGTGACCGTAGACGGGGCTAACTTCAACAACTCATTTGGCCTTGCTGGCACCCTGGGCGGACAAACGGGTTCCCAGCCCATCAGCCTGGATGCCATTGAACAGATACAGGTGAATGTTTCGCCTTACGATGTTCGCCAGGGTGGATTCTCCGGTGCTGGTATAAACACTGTTACCCGCAGTGGCACCAACGAGTTCAAGGGATCCGTGTATACGTACCTTAAGAACGAGAACTTCCAGGGCTACCATGTGGACAATGCAATCGTGCCCAAGATTCCAATCAAATTCAACCTCTC
>JANYAL010000062.1 GCA_025361325.1 Bacteroidota bacterium | reverse complement strand
TCTACCTCCTACCATTAATCACTTTACCGACGATCCGGAACTGGATGGTCGGTTGAACTTCACTTTCACTACGGCGCAACATAGGACCGTTACTGCAGCACTGAGCAATACCTTTGGTTTTGGTGGTCATAATGCCAGTGTTATCGTAAAGAAGTATATAGCCTGATCGTTTTAATACCATCTCATTCTTTCTTTGCGGTTCACCGATTTCTTTTAAGCATTCTTAATGTTGTTACGTTACTGTTCTGTGCCAAAAAAACTCTAATTTCACCTAAACAATTACGTATACATTTTGCAATTCATTAAAAACTTCTTTAAAGGACGAAACAAGAACCTGGAGTTTAAGAAACAACTTAATAATGTGCTGGGGTTTACACCGGGTGATGTTGCTTTGTATAAGACCGCACTTAGCCACCGGAGTGTACGGGAAGGGGCAGATGAAAATAATGAACGGCTGGAATTCCTGGGTGATGCGGTATTGAGTTCTGTTGTGGCACATTACCTGTTCAGGAAATATCCGTATAAAGGCGAAGGATTTTTAACGGAAATGAGAAGTAAAATGGTAAACCGTCAAAAACTGAATGATATTGCCCTTAAGATGGGCCTAAAGAAGATCACTTTTTATAATAAATTCGATAATTCTCTCAAGATATCGCAGATATTCGGCAATACACTGGAAGCCCTCATTGGTGCCGTATTTCTGGATAAAGGGTATAGCATTACACAGAAATGGGTTGAGCAGTCTGTGATCATGCCCTATCTTTTCATTGATGATCTGGAGGTAATTGAGATAAATATCAAGAACAAATTATATGGATGGGCCAATAAGAATGGGAAGGCGCTGGAATTTGAGACCCTGGACGAAAAATTTGAGAATGGCCGCCGTCTTTTTACTATCGGGGCAACCGTTGACGGTAAACTGATCGCAGAAGCAAAGGGATATAATAAAAAAGATGCCAGCCAGATCGCAGCACAGCTGGCAGTGGATAAACTGGGATTATAATGAATAATGATTCAAGGTTGTATTTCGCAGGTTTTGAAAAACCACAACTTCAACCTTCCATCTTCAATTTTTAATCATGCAATTCGGAATACTGGGAAGCGGCAGCTGGGGCACGGCACTGGCAAAGATCCTGACAGGTAATGGACAGTCCATTTACTGGTGGAACCGTAGTGAAACCGCTATCGCCTATATCCTTAAACGCTTCCATAATCCGCAATACCTGTCCTTAGTTCATTTTGATGTGTCCCGGCTTCATCTAACCATTGATCCGGCTGAAGTAATACTGAACAGCGAATGCATTGTGATTGCAATCCCTTCTGCTTATATCGAAAAGGTGTTGCAAGTGCTTTCTAAGGATATATTTCGCGGAAAGAAGGTCATCTCTGCCATCAAGGGTATGTTACCCGGAAAGAATATATTGCTGAATGAATACCTGAAAAAGGAATTTGATGTTCCGCTGGAGCATTACTTTGCAGTTCTGGGCCCCTGTCACGCAGAGGAAGTGGCAGCAGAGAAATTATCTTACCTCACTTTCTCTGGGATCGATGAGCCAGGTACACATGAGCTTGCTGCAGCATTTAAAACAGATTATATCAATACACTGGAGAACAAAGACATCTATGGTGTGCAATTTGCAGCAGTACTAAAAAATATTTATGCAGTAGGGTCGGGCATGGCCCATGGCCTGGATTACGGGGATAATTTTCTAAGTGTACTTATCGCTAACAGTGCTGATGAAATGGCGGGATTCCTGCGCAAAGCGGGTATTCAAAACATACAGGTGGGGTCTATTGAACATCACCTAGCCTCTTCCGCAAGCTTGTCCGTTTCTTCCGGGGGGTATTCTATACCTTTAACCAGTACATCCGGTTCGACGGGCACAACCAATTATGCAGCATCAGTTTACCTGGGTGACTTATTGGTTACTTGTTACTCGCCACATAGCAGGAACCGCTCTTTTGGTAATATGATCGGGAAAGGGTATTCTGTTAAAGTGGCACAACAGGAAATGATCATGGTTGCGGAGGGATATAATGCGAGTAAGTGCATGTATCTCCTTAACCAGGCCATCAAAGCGGAAATGCCCATTGCAGATTCCATTTACAGCATTTTATGGGAAAATGTGCCTGTTCAGGATGGATTTAAACGGATTGAAGTGACGCTGGTTTGATTACTTTTATTTTTAGGGAACATTGAATCTTTGTTTTCACTAATGATCCCTGTTTTGTAACTGGTTAGCTTCTTTGATTAGTAGTGAAAGTTGGAACGTATTAAATTTACATACTGGTAGAAAATATAATGCCGTTCTCTTTTTCATATATAGACAATAGCATACTGTTGCTCATGATAGCCTGTATATTTTTTTCCGCAGCTGTTACTTACGTTGGTCATTTCTTCCAACGGTCAAAAAAAAAGATCAGCTGCGATGCCGTCGGCAAATAATTTTCCTTCTGTCGTCAAAATGATCTTCTCATCCTCTACGATCAGTTTCCCCCCTTTCTTCCATTTCAAAGCCGCTTGTTTCAGTTTTTCTACAAAATAAGTACCGAATCTTGAACCAACCTGGCTGAGGTCCAACCCTTCATGGGTTCTAAGTGATATCATAGTGTATTCATTCATCTGTTCGATGGAACTAAGTGTTTCTGCCTCAAAGGGTAACTGGTCTTTCTGTAATGATGCTATGTACATTGCATTATTGGAAATATTCCATTTCCTGACATTGCCAGCATAGGAGTGTGCAGATGGTCCAAATCCATAATAAGGTTTGCCGGACCAGTAGCTGCTGTTATGCCTGCTTCGCATACCCTGTATTGCAAAATTGCTGATCTCGTAATGTTCATAGCCCGCCTGTTTCATCCATTCCATCAATAGTACAAATTGTCTGGCCTGTGCTTCCTGGTTTACTGGATCCTTCTTCCCGGAACTCGTTAAGGTAAACAGGGCAGTTTTTGGTTCAACCGTTAAAGCATAACATGATAAGTGCGGGACGTTCTTTTCCAGAAGCAGATCAATATGCCTTTTCCAGTTCTCATCTGTCAGCAGCGGGGAACCATATATAAGGTCTATAGAAAAATTCCTGATCCCTGAAATCCGGATGAGTTCAAGGCAATGCTTTGCATCTTCTGCACTGTGTGATCGGTTCATCCATACCAGCTCTTTATCCGAAAAACTTTGAATTCCTACACTCAGGCGGTTAAAGCCGGCCGTCTGCCATTGTTCCAGTTTAAGGGCGGTGACGTCTTCGGGGTTGGCCTCCAGGGTTATTTCAGGGTCTGCAGTAAACTCAAAAGATCCTATTAAGGCCTGCATAATGAGATTGATTTCAACGATATCCAGCAGGCTGGGGGTTCCACCTCCAAAGTAAATGGTTTCAACAGGTTCATAATCGGATAAACCGGCCTCCCTTGACACTGTAATGAGCCGTATCTCTTTAACAATGGCATGGATCATTTTCTCCCTCATTTGCAGCGAAGTGGAAAAATGAAAATTACAGTAATGGCAGGCCTTCCTGCAAAATGGGATATGAATATAAATACCCGCCAAAGCGTTTACATTTAATATAGAAGCGTGAGAGGGTTACTCAATTGTCGGGATAAAATTTTAGATTTGATCATTCATAATCAAAGAAAAGTAAGTGCGTAAAAGCCGTCTACTGTTCACCTTTATTTTTTGTTGTTTTATACTTGGCGACGCACAGGCTCAGCAGTCAAAGGGTTTATATACCCTGCATATTCACTTTATCGACAAAGATAGGTCCTTTGATTCACAGCCTTTGAAATTGCAGACGGTTTTCATGGACCGTTTATCCTGTAATACCTATATCAGTGGACTGATTGCCTTACTGGGTTCAAAAGGTTATCCTGCAGCTTCAGTTGATAGCAGTTTATTTGAAGAATCGGGTGCCACGATTAGGCTATATCTAGGTAAACAATACCATTGGATACGATTATCTCCGGGTAATATTGAAAAAAGTGCATTGGAAGAAAGCAGTTTCAGCGAAAAAGCTTTTTCCGGTAAACTCCTCAACATTTCCCAATTACAAAATGTGGAAAAGGGGATATTGAATTATTATGAAAAGAACGGGTTCCCTTTTGCTGCTGTTTATCTGGACAGTGTCAGGATGGAAGAAGACAAGATTAATGCCATCTTAAGTACCACAAAAGGAACTTTGTATCATATAGACAGCATGCGGATCATGGGGAATGGTAAAATATCAAAAAAATTCCTGCAGCATTACCTGGGCATACCCAATGGCAGTATATATAAAAAAGATAGGTTGGAGCAGGTAAGCAAAAGGATGCTTGAATTACCTTACGTAAAGGAGATTCAGCCCAGTGATATAACCATGCTTGGCCAGGGTGCCGTACTGAACCTTTACCTTACTCAAAAAAGAAGCAGCCAGGCTAATTTTCTGATAGGCTTTCTGCCGGCTGCCGGCCAGACCGGCAAGTTGCAACTGACTGCCGATGTGAACCTTGATCTTAAGAATGCCCTCAGTTCAGGTGAATCTATTTTGCTGAACTGGCAGCAATTACAGGTACAATCGCCCCGCCTGAACCTGGGGTACCACCAACCTTATATATTCAATTCTCCGTTTGGTATTGATTTCTCCTTTAACCTGTTTAAGAAGGATTCCACATTTTTACAGCTGAACGGACAATTGGGCCTTCAATATGTTGTATCTGCCCGTCAATCGGGCAACGTATTCGTGCAGTGGCAGCATAATTTTTTACTGGGCAGTGGTGTGGATACCAGCCTGGTAATTGCTACCAAGAAGCTTCCACCGGATATAGATGTCAGCTCGGTTAATTTTGGAATTAACTATGAATGGAACAATACGGATTACCGGCTTAACCCCATGACAGGAAATGAGTGGATGATAACCGGTTCTGTGGGCCTGAAGAATATAAAACAGAACAATGAGATTGTAAATATTAAAGATCCTTCCTTCAATTATTCATCCTTATATGATTCCATTCGATCACATGCTTACCAGTTCAGGATCAAACTGTCTGCAGCTCATTATTTCCCGATTGGCAAACAGGCGGCTGTTAAAACTGCACTGAATACAGGTATATTCAGCAGCCAGGATATATTTCGTAATGAACTTTTTCAGATCGGAGGATACAGGTTATTAAGGGGTTTTGATGAAGAAAGTATTTATGCAACGCAGTATGGTGTACTGACGACAGAATACAGGTACAGACTGGCACTTAATTCATTTTTGTTTGGGTTCATTGATGCCGGTTGGGTGAATAACAATTATCAATCCGTTCATCAAAAAAATACCTATGTGGGTACCGGGCTGGGACTTGCCTTTGAGACCCGGTTTGGACTGTTGAATATCAGTTATGCACTAGGCAAAAGAAATGACGTTATATTCAACATAAGGGAGGCTTCTAAAATTCATTTTGGGTATGTCAATTATTTTTAGACGGGATATCAGGGGTTATGGTGTTCTCATCAATATAAATGAGAAGTGATGAAGCAGGTAACTATTTTATTCTTTTTAATGATGTATTCATTTATGTTGAAGGCACAGATTCCTGATACATCGGGTATTGAAAATAAAAGTGTAACAACACAGGTGCTGAGTTTCCCTTATGAAAGTTACGATTCCACAATTAAAAGCATACTTGAAGGGAACAATTTATTGAACAGCAGTAGTTCTCCTGTTTCTGTGATCGTTTCCTTGAAAAAACAACAAACAAAAGATAATTTATTCTATTTGTTGTCCGGGGTATTATTTTTACTGGCCCTGATCAGGTATTTCTTTCCCCGTTATTTCTCGAACCTGTTCAGGGTCTTTTTTAATACTTCACTCAGACAAAACCAGTTGACTGATCAGTTGTTACAGGCCAGACTGCCTTCCTTATTATTCAACTTGTTTTTCATCATCAGCGGAGGTTTATTCATTTATTTTTTATTAGTCAATTATAAATGGATCAATGGACTAAATATGTGGCTCGTGATCGTTTCCTGTATAGCCTTGCTGGGGGTGATATATTTACTTAAATATTGTTTACTGAAATTCACCGGATGGATAACTGGTTACCGGGATGAGACCAATAGTTACATTTTTATTTTTTTCCTGATCAATAAAATCATAGGCATCTTACTCTTTCCCTTTATCATATTGATGGCTTTTGCCGGTACTGGTATTATAAATTTGGTAATACCCATTGCTTTTATATTGGTGGGGGTGTTACTTTTTTTACGATTTTTCCGTTCTTTCAGCCTGATCCGGAAACAATTGAAAGTTAGCCGGTTTCACTTCTTTTTATATATCCTCGGAATGGAAATATTACCCCTTTTACTGATTTATAAGACCCTGGTGATTTTATTAAATAAAAACCTGTAATTTTACAGTACCATTGGCAAAAATTTATGGTTAAAAACGGGGCAAATAAGGCTGTTAATTCAGCTTACACCATAAAAAAGATTCTAATTACCCAACCTAAGCCGGATGGTGAAAAGTCTCCATACTTTGATCTGGCAAAAAGATTTAGCGTAAATCTTGATTTTCACCCTTTTATAGTTGTAGAAAGTATTCCTGCCAAGGAATTCCGGCGCCAAAAGATAGATATTTCTCTATATACAGCCATAATTTTTACCAGTCGTAATGCCATTGATCATTTTTTCAGGATCTGTGATGAATTGAAACTCAGTATCTCCCAGGATACCAAGTATTTCTGTATCACAGAGGCGGTGGCCTTATACCTTCAGAAATTCATACTATACCGGAAAAGAAAGGTCTTTTATGGAGCCGACGGTAGCAATAAAAGTTTGTTTGATGTTATCAACAAACATAAGGATAATGAAAAGTTCTTGTATCCCTGTTCTGAATCATTTGACAGCGAGATCACCAATTGGCTGAGATTGAACGGGTGTGAATATGCCACACCCGTACTTTACCGTATCATCAGCAATGATATTACTGAGGTTATGGAAAAAAATTATGATGTGATCTGTTTCTTTACACCCGGGGGCGTAAGAAGTCTGCTTGAAAATTTTCCTCATTTCAAACAAAACGGCACAAAAATCGGCGCCTTTGGTATAAATACTTTTAAAGCTGCAGAAGACGCCGGCCTGGTACTGGATATCAAAGCTCCACAACCTAAAGCTCCCAGTATGGTCAGCGCACTGGAATTATACCTTTCCTCACTTCATAAGAAATAATACCTCATCTGAAAGGGTTAGCAGTATGTTCGTACTGCATTATTTTTGCATTTTCATCTTAGTGGTACAATACCGGCTGATTCAACATGGAAAAGAATTTCACGAACCGATTGATCAATGAAACCAGCCCATACCTGCTGCAACATGCACACAATCCGGTTGACTGGTATGCCTGGGGAGAAGAGGCTTTGCATAAGGCTCGTGCTGAGAAAAAAATTATACTGATTAGCATTGGTTACTCGGCCTGCCATTGGTGCCATGTAATGGAAAGGGAAAGTTTTGAAGATGAATCAGTAGCTGCCCTGATGAATGAACACCTGGTCAATATCAAGATCGACAGGGAAGAGCGTCCGGACCTTGATCACATATATATGGATGCCCTGCAGGCAATGACTGGTAGTGGCGGTTGGCCATTGAATCTTTTTCTTACTCCGGAGGCAAAACCTTTTTACGGGGGCACTTATTTCCCGCCCAGGAAAGCATATAACCGGCCCGCCTGGACGGATATAATTAACGGAATCATTCAATCCTGGAAGACAAAGGAAACTGAGATCAGGAAACAGGCTGAAAACCTAACCTCACATTTATTGCATTCCAATGATCTCATAACAGGTAAAAATGCCGCTAAAGATCATGGGGCAGGAACGATTTTCACTGCAAATGATGCCGCTACATTGTTTGAGAATATCATGCGATCTGCTGATACAACCTGGGGTGGATTTGGAAAAGCCCCGAAATTCCCGCAGCTATTTACGATCCAATATTTACTGCAATACCATCATTTCTCAGGTAATGAACTTGCCCTGAACCAGGCCATGCTTTCTCTTGATAAAATGCTGGAAGGCGGAATATATGACCAGGTGGGGGGAGGTATTGCCAGATATAGTACGGATGAAGAATGGCTGGCACCGCATTTCGAGAAGATGTTATACGACAATGCATTGCTCATTACTATGCTTTGTGAGGTTTATCTTATCACAAAAGATGTGTATTATGCAAATGCGATCCGCAGAACTATCGGATTTGTAGAAAGAGAATTACTACATCCGGATGGAGGATTCTATGCTGCCATTGACGCTGATTCCCAGGGCGAAGAAGGAAAATTTTATACCTGGACTAAAAAGGAGATTGATCAGCTACTGGGGGATGATTCATCATTATTCTGTAGCTATTTCGACATTACCGAACAAGGTAATTGGTCGCATGCCCCTGGCATAGGCAACACCAATATCTTGCGCATTTTAACAAAGACGCATCTGTTTGCAGCAGCACATGATATTTCCCCCGGCGATCTCCAAAAAAAGATACACGCCTGCCTGGAGCGCATACAGATTGAAAGAAACCGGAGAATTCGCCCCCAACTGGATGATAAAATTTTGTTAAATTGGAATGCCCTGATGGTAACCGCATTGGCAAAGGCTGCCGCTGCCCTGGCTGATCAGCATTATCGGGAACTGGCCAAGAAAAGTTTCAATTTTTTAGTGCAGATATTCATGAAGGATGAGCAAACAAGGGCCTTATATCACAGTTATAAAGCTAAGAACGCCAAATTCCCGGCTTTCCTCGATGATTATGCCTTTTTGATACAGTCCTGTATTTACCTGCAGGAATTAACATCGGATAGTAAATACCTGGTCTGGGCCAAAGAACTGACCATAAGGGTCCTGGAGGATTTCACAGATGAGGGTACAGGCTTATTATTCTACACAAATAAAGATCAGAATGACATTATATTCCGAAAGCGGGAATTATACGATGGGGCAACGCCTTCCGGTAACAGTATAATGGCTGAGAATTTATTTTACCTGGCAGCTATATTTGATTCCAACGACTGGTATCAAAAAGCTAGCAGTATGAGCGCTTTATTAAAAGAAGCCATAATACGACATCCAACATCATTTGGAACCTGGGCTACCGTTTTGCTAAAACAGCTGCATGGTTTATATACGATCGTGGTAGTAGGGCCTGGATATAAACAAATACAAACCAGCCTGCTAGAACACTATTTACCTTTCAGGGTTATTCAATGCGGTTTGTATGCAGATCCTGAATTCCCCTTGCTGAACGGAAAAGATACCAGCGGAGTTACATGTATTTACCTGTGCAGGAACCAGACCTGTTTCCCTCCTTTCAACAATTTTGATGATCTGTTAACACATTTGAAAGTACCTCCAGTAATTGAACTGTGAAATACAATAATTCCGATATTTATCCGTTTAAAATTCCAGGAATAAATATTGTGATAAAATTATATTACAGATTATCCTGAAAATGTTGGGAAATCAAAATAATCATTACATTTGCCATTACCTTCAAAGTTAAATAAAATGATGAACAGGTTGATCTGCCTGATAGCCCTGGTAGCTATCTTAACTACTTCAACAAGCAGTTGTAAGTTGCTCAGTGGTAAAAATAAGTCCGGCCCGGCATTGCCTAATGATGGTCAACTACATGGCGTTGCCCCCACCGCAAAATGGAGTTTACCCAAGCCACCCGGTATGGTATATATTCCGCCCGGAACATTCCATATGGGTTCTAGTGACGAAGATATGACCTATGCTTTCACTGCACGTAATAAACAAGTCTCCATCAGTGGTTTCTGGATGGATGCCACCGAGATCACTAATAATGAATACCGCCAGTTTACCAACTGGGTCAGGGATTCTATAGCAGCCAAACTCATGGGATTTATTAAACAGGGTGCTGATGGTAATGAATATGTTGACTGGAAAAAGGCAAAGGCAATCAAATGGGGTGATAAGAACACCATGGAAAAAATTGATGCGATCATCGTGACCCCGGATAACCGCATATTCAATAAAAAAGAACTGGACGCCAACAAAATAAAATACCAGTCTGAAATATTTGATTACAAAGCTGCCGCCTTGAACAGGGACCAAAGCGTTCCCCGTTCCAAATTCATAATGAAACGTGAAGTACCGGTATACCCTGATACCCTTTGCTGGATCCGGGATTTTGCCTATGCATACAGTGAACCCATGGCACAGAAATATTATAGCTATCCTGCGTTTGGAAATTACCCGGTAGTTGGCGTGAATTGGAAACAGGCCACTGTATTCTGTGAATGGCGTACTCATTATCTGAATTCTTTCCTGGAGTCCAAAAAGAAGGCGCCAGAGTCAGACTTCAGGCTACCCTTCGAAGCCGAGTGGGAATATGCTGCCCGGGGCGGACGTTCACAGTCTGACTATCCATGGGGTGGTTACTACCTCAGGAATAAAAAAGGTTGTCTTTTGGCAAATTTCAAGCCTGGACGGGGAAATTATCCGGAAGACGGCGGGCTATATACAGTAAGGGCAGATGCATACTGGCCTAATGATTTTGGACTTTATAATATGGCTGGTAATGTAGCAGAATGGACCTCATCCTTATATTACGAAGGAGCTTATATGTTCCAGCATGATCTGAACCCCGATATCCGTTACAATGCCAAAGAATCTGACAAACCACGCGACAAACGTAAAGTGGTGCGCGGCGGCAGTTGGAAGGATGTGGGCTATTACCTGCGTTGCGGAACAAGGGCTTACGAATATCAGGATACCGCGAAATCCTATATAGGTTTTCGTTGCGTAATTGACTTACCTCCTGTAACCAAAAAACGTGGAAGTTAAAACGTTTCCCAAACCAACGTGTTTTTGAGCTTGCCTTATGAGAAAACCATACAGGTATTGTACTATTTTTGTGTAATAAAACTTTAAATAACCCCTCCCAGTTAAACTTTTAAATCAACAAATCATGGCTCACAACAAAAGAACCTTCTTAACTCTAATTGATGTTTTGGTAAGTGCGGGAGCAGCCGTTATCATTTTTGCTGCCTGGGCCAAACTTACGCACCAACCCTTTGCGGATCAGATGCTCACCATTGGTATGTGGACAGAGACCGGTATTTTCATGATCTATGCAATTATTGAATGGATCAAACCTAAACATCATGAAGAAGATGATGAAACTCCTGAAGTGGCGGAGAACACCTCTTTGCAATCCATGGACTCGATGTTGAAACAGGCAGATATTAACCCTGTAAATCTGAAAAAACTGGGTGAAGGTTTCCAGAAACTACATACAACAGTAAGCAATATGCATGAGATCGGCGATGTGGTAAAATCCACCGGGGATCTGAATAACAAGACCAAGGAAGCAACAACTGCATTGGGCAGTATGACCACCGCCTTTGCAAGCAGTGCGGCCACCATGGGTACTTTTGCCACCGCAGCAGACAGCGCCAGAGGATTCCACGATCAGGTTCAGGTACTTACCAAGAACCTCGGTTCCCTGAACACGATCTATGAACTGGAATTGAAGGAGAGTAATAACCACCTGAAATCATTGAATACTTTCTATGGTAAACTGGCTGAAGCCAGCCAAACCATGATGGGTACTGTGGAGGATGCAGGCAAAGCAAAAGAACAGATTACCGTGTTGGCCAATAACCTGGGTAAACTGAATGCAGTGTATGGCAATATGCTGAGTGCCATGCAGGGTCGCTGATAACAGGGTATGCTATGGGTACATTGGGCCTCAATATATCTGTAGCGGACCTGGAAACCTAACTAATTAAACCTAACAACCGTAAATTAAAATATTATGGCTTTACCTAGAGAGCCCCGACAAAAGATGATCAATATCATGTACCTGGTATTGACCGCTATTCTGGCGCTGAATGTATCTGCCGAAGTTATCAATGCATTCAGAACAGTAAAAAAGAGTCTGGAAGATTCGAACAATAATATAGATAAAGGGAACCAGACCCTGTTTACTTCACTCACCGATAAAATGAAAGACCCCCAGACTCTTTTTTACTGTTCTGAATGCATTGATAACTTCGGCAGATACATTCAGCGCCAGAATAGCGG
>JANYAL010000055.1 GCA_025361325.1 Bacteroidota bacterium | reverse complement strand
GGCCCGTACCTCTGGAACAGGAGGAGAAAAGGGATTACCAGGTCAAGGATAGTTTATATGATATTCAGAAAGATTCACTACAGAGCCAATCTTCCGTGGATTCCATGAACAGGCACCGTGGAAAATTAAGAATTTATGATGTTTTATGGAATGGACTGCGCAGGACACGTTATAGCAAAACGGGCAGTTTTACCTGGGAGATTGGATCTCTGGTCAAGAACCTGGAATTTAATACGGCAGAAGGGCTGGTGGTGAATTTAAATACCGGGTACAGCCGGTATCTGAGGAAATGGAAGACTAATTTTTCTGTACAGCCCAGCTTCCGGTATGGATTTTCCAATAAGCACTTCAATGCCTGGGCTAATATCAATTTCCGAACACGGGACTGGTCGTCAGACAAAAAACTAAAACGCGAAAGCTGGACTTTTGCAGGCGGCAAGAGGGTAAGCCAGTTCAATAAGGACAATCCCGTTAAACCCTTCGACAATACCATCGGGATACTGTTCTGGGGTAATAATTTCATGAAGACCTATGAGAATACATTTGGAAGCATCAGTTTCAACAAACGATACGAAAGCGGTTTCCGTTTTAACTTCGATGCACTTTATGAGAGCAGGAAGCCGCTTGACAATACCACCCATTTTACAGTTTTCAAAGGGAATGAAATCAATATAACACCCAATTATCCCTATGAAAGAATCAATGGGGAGTTCACACCGCACAAGGCATTTATTATTAGCGCCGACCTCAGTATCAAACCGGGACAACGTTATATAGAATTTCCGAACCGGAAAGTACCTATTGGCTCAAAATATCCCACTTTCAGTTTTAACTATACCAAGGGAATTGAACACATTTTGGGGAGCGATGTTAATTTTGACAAATGGCGATTAACAGTAAATGATGACATGAACTTTAGGATCGCCGGCCTTTTAAAATATCGGATCGGCATCGGGGGATTCATCAATGCTGATAAAATCTTCATTCAGGATTACCAGCATTTCAACGGTAACCGTACAACCGGTGCCAGTGAGTATGTGAATAGTTATCAGCTAGCCCCGTATTATGCTCTAAGTACAACAGCGTCCTTTTTTACATTTGGCCATGTTGAACATCATTTTAATGGTTTATTGACCAACAAGATACCATTATTCAAAAGGCTTAACTGGAACCTGGTTGCAGGCAGCAATGCTTTGTATGTGAATCCCAGCAATAATTATATTGATCTCTTTGTGGGCCTGGAAAATATCTTCAAGATCTTCCGTATTGATCTGGGTACAGCTTTTATAAATGGCAAAAAAGGGGATTCGGGCTATTTTATTGGCTTTGGTGGCACCATCGGTAGTAATGTCCGACCCGGTTTGGGCGGTAGAAACGTAGCATTTTCTTTTTGATAAGCTTCATCAATATTACCGGGGAATAGATATGTCTAAAAAGGGTTTTGAATGCTATGGCATCATTTCACATCGTGTATCCTTGTTTACGAATTTCATTTTATGTACATTTGTAGAAGTATTTGGTTTGCCATGCAAGCATCCAATCTGAAATTAGTTTAACTTAATTGTTAGGCCTGATTGTAAAGATTTCCTGTTCAAAACGGGATCAAATTATCATCCATGCCGGTATTACACAATCGCGTCTCACAGGCGGAACTGAAAAAAATATTATACGCTGAAACAGAAAAGCGTATCACCATCTCTTTTTACCAGTATTTCCCTGTTACGGATCCTAAAATATTTCGGGATGAAATATACAAGACGCTGAATAACCTGAAGGTCTTCGGTCGTATTTATATTGCGCATGAAGGTATTAATGCACAGGTAAGCGTTCCTGAAAGCAATATGGGATCTGTAAGGGATTATCTATATTCTTTTGATCCACTGCATGGATTAAGGCTCAATATTGCGTTGGATGATGACGGACGATCTTTTTGGGTGTTGAAGGTTAAGGTTCGGGAAAAAATCGTGGCAGACGGAATTACCGATCCCGGTTTCAGTATGGTGCATAAAGGAAAATACGTCAATGCAGCCCAGATGAATGCTATGCTTGAGGATGAAGAGACTGTCGTAATTGATATGCGCAACCATTACGAATATGAGGTGGGGCATTTTGTACGGGCTATCGAGGTCCCCAGTGATACTTTCCGGGAACAACTCCCAATGGCTTTGGATATGCTGAAAGACAGGAAAGACAGAAAAATCATCATGTATTGTACTGGTGGAATCCGATGTGAGAAGGCCAGTGCTTATATGCTCCACAATGGTTTCAGAAATGTATTTCACCTGGAAGGAGGTATCATTAATTATACAAGGCAAACGAGAGAAGGGGGTCTGGAAAGCAAATTCATTGGTAAAAATTTTGTCTTTGATGACAGGCTGGGAGAGCGTATTACTGATGATGTGATTGCTTTATGTCACCAGTGCGGTCAACAGGCGGATACTCATATCAATTGCAGAAATGACGGATGTCATTTGTTATTCATCCAGTGCCCCGCCTGCATGGAAAAATTTGATGGCTGCTGCAGTGAGATATGCCAAACTGTATATAACCTTCCTTTGGAGAAACAGATGGAATTACGCAGAAGTGTCGACAAAGGTCTGATGAAATTCAATAAAAGCAGGCAAAGGCTGAGGCCCAGGCTTCATGAGAAATAAAAATATGAAATTATTGCAGTGTTTGATAATAGACCCACAGCAGCATGGGTTCCTTTGAATTGTCCACGTATTTTGCCAGCTTCAGCATAAAGGAAGGTGAAATTGTAGGGCATCCTGAACTCTTAAAGATATGATATGGGAAGGCTTCAGATGCATAAAAATGTTGTACATATCGTACGTAAACTACGATCCTGGAAAGAGATTTAAAGATCGGTGACCTCGTGGTTTTTACAGCCGGTAAGGAAATGA
>JANYAL010000023.1 GCA_025361325.1 Bacteroidota bacterium | reverse complement strand
CACAACATTAAGAACAATAGCCGAAAGTCCCCACGAAAAAGCCCCTCATTAAAAAACTGTTAACGGGGGCTTTTGGTTATTGTTTGTTGACCGACGCCTGGCAGGCTGCCACTGTTTTTTGTAATAGGTATTTTGTAGCCTCTTTTACTGCAGCTTCCTGCTTTTTAGCCCCTGGTATTTTTAATGGTCCCGGTATTTGTGCCGGTTTGTTTTGCAGGGGCCAATACCTTCCCTTACCCATACAGTTCATGTTTGGGATCATTGTTTTTCCGTAATTTTTTGTACACGCATTTTGTTATTACATTTTTTTGGATGCATCCCTTAAGGACTGGCCTTGTTTCGCAAACCTGTTTGTGTATTCAGCCTGGGATGTTTTAACGGTATTGGTTCAAAGATCTTTGGGTATGCAATGCCAATAAGTACCAGTTTGCCGTGACCGCATTTTGGGCAGCTGGTAATATCGGAGCCATACTGCTCCAGCATACGAACAGCTACCGGTATATTTATTTTTGGTGGCAGCGGTTGCAGTTCCATAGTTTTGCGTACGGCATTTAGCCGGGTGGTTTTGCCATGATTGTGCAAAAAACCATAGTGCCTGATCTTTACATAACGCCGGGGTAAAAAATGTAATTCAAAGCGGCGCAAAAATTCTGCAATGCTTAAAGTCATTGTTTTTTGAAGGCTGCCATCTGCATAGTCTTTGTATTTAAAGGTTACACTGTGGGCTGTAATACTGATGATGCGATGTTTGGTAATGGCTACCTTGTGGCTGTACCGGCCGAGGTATTCAACCACCGAAGCCACACTGCCAAAGGGGCTTTTGGCATACACATTCCAGCTTTTAAAGCCGGCTTTTTTGATGAGGTTATCTGTATCAATACCCTGGCTATACAACAGACCCTTCAATAAAAGCAAGCGTAACTTTTTTAAGAAGATAGCTTTATATACCGTTTTTAAGGCCGCTACGGGAAACAAAAATCTGTCGTTTTTCCTTTTGGCCTGTACCCAGCTTTTATCTTTTACGCCGCCGCCACTCACTATGCAGTGCAGGTGCGGATGAAAATTGAGGTCTTGTCCCCATGTGTGCAGCACGGCGGTAATGCCACAGGTGGCACCAACATACTGAGCATCGGCGCTAAACTGTAACAGCGTTTGGGAGGCTGCTTCAAACAACAGGTTAAACATGGCTTTGCGGTTGCCCAGTATCAAGGAGTTAAACTCATGCGGTACAGTAAACACCACGTGATAATAAGCTGTTGGAAAAAGTTGTGCCGTAAGGTTTTCTATCCACTGCTCTTTTTTTAAGCCGCCGCAGTTGGGGCAATGCCGGTTACCGCAGCTATGGTATTGCCGGTGTATATGATGGCAGTTTTCATCATCGCATTTGTAATGATGCATACCCATAGCGGCGGTATGGCAACCATGCAGTTGATGAAAAATATGCCGGCTGTATGCGTTGCCCTGCTGTATGCCGGGGTGGCCAAAAATTTGTTGTAACTGCTGGCCAACTGGTATGCCGCTCATATTTTATGTTGCATTACCCTATCAAACGGAGATACAATGGCCGAACGTTTGCTTTGCTGCAGGTGCAGGTAAATCATGGTGGTATCCAGGTTACTGTGGCCAAGCAGTTCTTTAATGGTATGTATATCGGTGCCTGCATCAAGCAAATGAGTGGCAAAGGAATGCCTGAGGGTGTGTGCCGAATAATCTTTGCCACCCAAACCTATTTTGGTAATGTACAATTGTAAAAAATGCTGAATACTGCGTTCGTGCATGGGAGCCCCGGCACGCTGGCCTTCAAACAAATATGTTTTTGGCCTGTAACTTTTGAAATAGGTACGCAACGGTTCCAGTAAATCTTTAGGTAAAATGGTAAACCTGTCTTTACCGCCTTTGCCTGCAACTACCTTCAATTGATAACTTTCGCTGTCTATATCGGTGAGCTTAATCTTACGCAGTTCATTCATGCGCACACCGCTGCCATAAAATAAGCTCACCACCATCAAATGCTTTTGATTGCTGATCACTGCCAGCAATTGCTGAATCTGCGCTACACTGAATACCTGCGGCAGTTTATGTGTTTTACGGGGATAAAAAGCCGAGGGTACAATGAATGCTGATGGATACACATGCTTATAATAAAAGCTGCAGGACTGCGCTACCTGGTGGCATTTCTCCCGTCCCACGCCATGCTCTTTAATGATAAAGCTGATGTAATTGATAATGTCCTGCTGACTGATGGAGCAAGGCAACAAGTCATAATAGTGCGAAAAAAGAAAACGCATGTCCTGCATGTAATTGCGAATGGTTCGGGTGGCATACTGTTTGGCCAAAAGTGTGTTGTGCAATTGTTGAAGGCACGCCTGCGCTTCTGCTGATAGTGTTACTTTGCTGTACTCGTTTTTTTTAACATCTTAATTTGTTTTTAAATGAACACTTAAGATCGTAATTTTATTCCGCCAAGCATACTTCACCGTAGGTGTTGGTTCAACAACGGGTTTCCCGTGCAGCGATGGTTGGAAGACCCTTTCAGCGGCAGCGTAAAAACTATTGCAGTCAACAATCGCTTTCATAGATGCTTGATTACGTAGGTCACCACTCCCCAGATGGTAAGATCGCTGAACTCACTTGCATCAATAGGTGAAAGCCGGGCCGTTTCCGGTACCAGGCGCAGGTGGTTGATCGTTTTCTCGTACCGGCGTATCAGCATTTCCCCGTCTACAACGGCAATCACTATTTTGCCATTTACGGGTTTGATGCTGCGGTCCACGATCACAATATCTCCATCATGAATGCAGGCCCCTGTCATACTGTTGCCGGTGACCCGCATGAAATAAGTGGCGGGCTTGTTCCGGATGAGTTGCTCATTGAGATCGATCCCCCGCTCCATATAATCATCTGCGGCAGCTCCGAAGCCCGTGGCATTGGCCGTGGGTACATCCAACTGCCTGAACTGCCTGCTGCCACTGTACCCTGCACTGAAGAATTTTTCTACTTCCATATACAAAGGCTTGTTTATAACTAAATAATGTAGTAAATTTATACTAAAATAATTAGTTGACAAGTTTAATAATAAATATTTTCTGGTTCAGGATAAATGGGTAATCGTCAAATATTAATTAATAGATATGGAAGATAAACAGATGCACGGCTACCAGCTTTATAGTACCTACTGGTGTTGAACCCACATGAGGCATTACGGAATAGAATTAACAAGATCAGAGAGGAGTTGCTGGGAAGATACCATATACAGCAGCCTAATACGGGTAGACCACAAACGTAACACTTGTAAGGTTCATTGCTACGCAAATAATAGAAGAAAAGATCATTCAACGCCTTCGCTTCATTGCCATGGAAGAAAAGCCATTTGTGGTGGAACTGAAGGATTTCGGCAGCTACCCTATGCATGCTATTGTTATCTGTATAGCCAACAAACCGCGCGTATTGGAACTGATTAAGAACCTAAAAGCAGCTAGACGCCTGATGAAAGCAGGGGGAGAGGACCCACATTTTTTGATGGATCCCCAGATGGTATTGGTTGGCCGGCTGCCCAAGGAAAAATACCTGGAGGCCATGAAAGAATACCTGCATAAGAGATTTACGAGGCGATTCCTGTCAGATGCCTTCCTTTTACTTAAAAAGGCCAGGAATGAGAAAAGTTACCAGGTCGTAAAAAGATTCGAATTCAAGTGCATACCGATATCCGCTGCACAGGGCGTGTTATTTTAAGGCAAGAAGTTCCGGGTAAATAAATGATGCCCTTATTTCAGGCACATTGGAGTTCAGAGTAGGGGAGGTAATGAGTTTGCTGATGGTGTGCGATTGCATTTGTTCTTCCGGATATGGATCAAAAAAAGTTCGGACATCCTCTTTCAAAAGTTCGGGCGAAAGCCATTTGCTGTAGAGATGCGGGTGTATGATCACCGGCATTCTTTGTTTGATGTTGTGTATCCTGGCCATCATCGGGTTGGGGTCGGTGGTCAGGATAGAAAAAGTATTCAAGTGTTCTCCTGTATCAGTATCGGTCCAGGAACAACAGATTCCGCCGAAACAAAAGAGTTGTTCATCCCATAAAAATATAAAGTGCGGATATTTCTTTTTCTTGTATTCCATCCACTCGAAAAATCCATCGGCGATCACCAGGCACCGGCTGCTGTCGATATAGGAACGGAAGGAAGGTTTTTCAAAGATGGTCTCTGAACGGGCATTCAGCGCCTGGGCCCTGGTCTTTATCCAATGCGGGATAAGACCCCAGTGAAACAATTGAACGTTGCCAGGCTTTTGCTGGGTTATCACCGGCATCCGTAAAATAGAAAAACCATTGGCATGGAAAACAGGCGACCAGTCAGCATCAAAATGAACACCCAACTGGATCTCGATCTCAGCCCTTTCCAGGGTCAGTGAATAATGAAAACACATACGCTAAAATATGAACGATAGATTAAAACAAGACCATAATAAAGTTACTGCATCTAAAAAGGAAGAAAAAGTCCAATATAAACAGGGGCGGGGTGCACAGTTCAATACGAAGAACAGGTTCCATCAACAGGAAACGGTCCGGCATCATATGGAAGAGATAGACGACTGGGAAATCAATGACCGTCCTACACAATACATCGAACAGGAATCAAAGAGCATTGTCAACAAGGTGGAAAGTCCCGATGTTGGCATGGGCTACAGTATGAACCCCTATGCCGGTTGCGAGCACGGTTGCATATACTGTTATGCACGTAACGTTCATGAATTCTGGGCTTACATTGCGGGGATTGACTTTGAACAAAAGATCCTGGTAAAGAAAAATGCCCCCCAATTATTACGGAAATTCCTGTTGCAACCCATGTGGGACGCCACACCAATCATGCTCAGTGGTAATACGGATTGTTACCAGCCGGCAGAACAGCAGTACCGGCTTACCAGGGCCTTACTGGAAATATGCAACGAATTCAACCAGCCAGTTGGTATTCTCACTAAGAATTCCTGGATCCTGCAGGACAAGGATATCTTACAAGAGATGGCAAAAAAGAAGATCGTATCTGCGATGGTATCTATCACCTCCTTTAATGAAGATCTGCGCAGGATCATGGAGCCCCGGACCACTACGGCAAAACAAAAACTGAAAGTGATAAATGAACTAAGCAGCGCAGGGGTACGTATGGGTATCATGATGGGTCCCATGATACCCGGTCTCAACGAACATGAGATGCAGCGTATCATGAAAGCCGCAGCAGATAATGGTGCTACTTTTACGGCATATACATTCATCCGGCTGAATGGTGCCATTAAACTACTTTTCCATGACTGGCTCTTCAAAAACCTGCCCAATCATGCCGAAAAGGTCTGGAGTCTGATAGAACAGAGCCATAACGGAAAACTGAACGATACCCGTTGGGGAATAAGAATGCGTGGGGAAGGAAGTATTGCCGAAATGGTAGCACAGCAGTATAAAAAATACGGAAAGCTGTATCATATGAATGCGGAAGAATGGAACCTTGATACCAAATTATTCAGGCGAACTGGTGAACAAGGAAAATTGTTTTGATCTATGCCTTACAGCAAGCTGGTAAATGAAGCGTTCTTAGAGAGCATCCCCAAAAATGCTTTATTTTTACTTGTAGAAGCGATTTTATGCAGGAAGTTAAAGATGGTATCATTCGTTTACTTAGAACATTCAGTTCCGCTGAGATTATAAGCATTGAAAAAGTGCCTCAAAGCGGCAGCGACAGGAACTACTTCAGGATCTTTACTTCCAGCCCTGAAGAAAAAGCGCAAAATACTTTTATAGCCACTTACAGCCATAATATCCGTGAAAATACAACCTTCATCAAATTCAGCAAGCATTTTAAGAAGATGGAATGCCCTGTTCCTACAATTTATGCGGTTAGCGAGGATCAAACCATATATATACAAGAAGATTTTGGCGACATATCATTATTGAATGAACTGGAGCAAAAAGGTTATACCGAAGAAGTGTCTGTACTTTTCCAAAAAAGCCTGAAGGCCCTTGCCCATATGCAGATTAAAGGCGGAAAGGGATTGAACTACGAATGGTGCATCACTAGCAAGAAATTCGGAAGGCAGGCCATCATGAGCGATTTGCTGTATTTCAAATATTATTTCCTGGATACCCTTAAGATCCCATACGACAAGGAAAAGATGATCGATGATTTTGATGCGCTGAGCAATTACCTTTCACACGTGGACCATAAGCATTTCATGTTCCGCGATTTTCAGAGCAGGAATATCATGATAAAAGGCGGGAATGTGCATTTCATAGATTTCCAGGGTGGTATGAAAGGAGCCCTGCAATATGATGTGGCTTCCTTATTATGGCAGGCCAAGGCAGATTTAAGCGATGAGTGGAAGAACAGCCTCTTGCAATATTATATCGAATCCGTGGAAGGAATCTTTTGCAAGGATATAGACAGAACCCGGTTTGAAAGCCAATACAACGGGTATGTGCTCATCCGACTGCTGCAGGTGTTGGGGGCATATGGTTTCCGCGGCCTATTTGAACGTAAGGCCCATTTCCTGACCAGTATACCCACTGCATTGCGGAATCTTAAATGGTTCATCATAAATAAACAGGTGGGAATCGGATTGGGGGAATTTGACCGCCTGCTTCATTTGGTGACAGAAGATAAACTGATCAACCGTTTTGAGAATATCAAAGCCAAAGCGGAATCTCCCTTGTTGGTGACCATAAACAGCTTTTCCTATAGGAAAGGCATACCTGCAGACGAATCGGAGAACGGTGGCGGATTTGTTTTTGATATGAGGGGCATTTTAAATCCGGGAAGGATTGAGGAATTCAAAAGTTTATCCGGACTGGATAAACCAGTAAAGGATTATCTGGAAGAACAGACCGAGATGCCTGTATTCATGAATAGTGTGTACAATATCGCCGATATTGCTGTTA
>JANYAL010000020.1 GCA_025361325.1 Bacteroidota bacterium | reverse complement strand
ACCCGCGCCTCCGCCCATGGCTCCGAAAAACGGGGGATCGTATACTTTTATCATAGCCACATTGCTCATGGGAATGGATTGAATATACGTAAGGTCGGTTGGGGATTCGTCCAGGAAAACATCGGTCTTGCTTCCACGCCTACTGATACTCGGTGTGCCGACGGTGTTGATCTGCATACCCGGCACTTTGCCCTGCAGGTAATCCAAAACGGTGAATGCGGATATAGCAAAGGGGTCGTCTTCCGTGGTAAAGGTCCGTGCATCTCCGCCTTTGAACAGCCCTGAAGTATATTCTTCATCCATTTTTTCCTTCAAAGATTTTTGTTTGGTGGTAACGGTCACATTCTGAAGGGTCTTGGTGCGTTGCATATCGAGCTGTGACTGAAAGAGCTTACTGAGGTTGATACTTTTTCCAGCCACGCTGCTGTCGGGACCGGGTTCAAAGTACAGGGAAGACAGCATATTGCTATGAACGGCAGGGGCCTTATCCACCCCGTTGTCAAATACAAAACTCGCCCTGGACGTAAGCGACTTGTCCTTATCGTTATTAAACTGGTAGTATAAGCGGGCGGTATCAAAGAAATACTGCCCCCCCGCATAGAACCTGCCTTCCGGGTCTATGGGGATGATCAATAACGATCCAGCCTTGTTATTCGGCATCTTGAACACACCGGTAAGCTCCCTGTTTTTCAAGTCAATTTTCGAGAGGCCAAAGATCTTTCCTCTGACAGAAAGGTAATCATCGGGCTGATGTGTTATTTTGGGCCATTTACCATTGAGCATAATCTCCCAGCTGAACCTTCTCCACCCGTTCGTCATCATTACCAGGTCGAGTTGCTGTTTCACCGAATCCTCATCGCTCCCGAAATAATAGGCAGGGTTGTAGATATATCCCCTGCATTCTGCGCCCAGTAATAGGGTTGAGAATATATTATCCTTATTTGAACCTGTTGCATCCATGCCTGCATCTGTTACCGCTATGGAAAAGTTAGTGAGCAGGGTGCCGCCCACGTCCACCTGCAGTACCGTCTTGCCATGTTTGGTGATGTTCTTTTCAACGGCATGCAGGTCGGTGGCAAAACTGTAATTGTTGTTATTGACAAAAGCGATCCTTTCGGCGACGGGTACATTGCCGGCATTGAACACTGTTACCTGTATAACACCATCTGGCAGGCTGTCGGAATAGATGGGAGCACTCACCTGGGCTTTCTTCTGCAGGTTGATCCTGGCGCTGTATACGATCTGCTGGTGCATTTGGGCCACTACTGTGAATGACCTGAAAGCGTCGGAGGCATTTTCCTGACGTGTAAGCGTATATCGTATGCTCTTGACGCTGTTGTCGAGGCGTAGGGTAATTCCCTGTTTTTTTGCGGCGGGCAGGGGGCTTTCGTGTTCCATACCGTTCTTGTCGAACCATAACGTGGTATATTTTTCATTGGCCACAGGTGTGAAGGTAAAGGATCCCATACCGTCATGGACAGACACAAAATTGCATACGGTTGCACCACTGGAATTGGTGACCTTACCCTTTACCGGAAAGGGTACTCCTTCCTGGTCGTTCGTTTTGAAAGCCACCCGGGAAGAAATATTTTCGATAAGATCGCCCCCCTCTGGGAACAGCGAGAGGGTGAAGTTCTCTCCTCTGGGCTTTTTTGAAACAGTTCTGGATTGCAGGACAGTTATAGGTTTTAGGTATAATTGGTCCGGATCAAAGTTCAGCATCCAGGAGGTATAGGCCCTGATGAATAGTTTGGGGTCGTGGTTCTGCGCTGGAATATCAAAGGATGAGGCAGACCCTGCCTGTATCACTGGCATAGACCTGCGTTCAAGGACCTCACCGGAACTATTAAGTAATTCGGCATATAGTGTCTTGCTCAAGGATGATGCTGTATTTAGCGCCATGATATAGGCCTTAAACCAAACCCTTTCCCCTGAATTGTAATACGACCGGTCGGTCTGTATATATATCTTTTCCTGCGGGTATTTTGTTGCGGAAACATTTAGCACAGAATCGAAAAGCTGCTGGGCAGATGCGCTGAAGCAGATCGTACAAACTAGTATTAACCCCGTAATTTTTTTTATCATATGATGCTCTAGCTCCTGTTTTTTAGCTTACAATATAAGGCTACTTGCGTTCAAATTGTATTAACGGGCGGTTAAAATACATTCATTGGTTCATCCTGCAGGTATTTGACGAGCGGTGAACATATAATACCTCCTTTGCCTTAATTTTAAATAATTATTAGGTGAATCCTTTTCTCAATTCTTTAACACATCAAAATCAGACATATGAAGCAATTATTCTCTCGCGGACTCTTCAGTCTTTTGTTATTAACAGTTTTGAATGTTCAGGCACAGTCCGACAAGTCACAACGCCCAAGCCCCCCGGCACTGGTCACCCAAAAAGTGGGCGATGTCATTATCAGGATTGATTACAGCCAGCCTTCCGTTAAAGGTAGGGTCATCGGCAAGGACCTGGAACCCAAGGATGGCATGGTATGGAGAACCGGTGCCAATGAGGCAACGATTTTTGAAGTGGACAAGGACGTTACGGTTGAAGGTAAGGTATTGCCCAAGGGCAAGTATGGATTGTTCACCCTGGTCAATGGAAACGACTGGACGATTATCTTCAACAAGACCTGGAAGCAATGGGGTGCATTTTCTTATAAGGACGTGGACGATGTATTAAGGGTGCTGGTAAAGTCGGGCAAAGCAGAACCATTTTCGGAGAAAATGACCTTTATCATTGGAGAAACGGGCAAGGTTGATCTGTTGTGGGGCGATAGAAAAGTATCATTCACAGTTAAATAAATATTCCATACAGCTGGCTACTAGTTGTGCAAATTTTCTGCAATCGCCAGGTCACTTGTACCTGTAGATTCCACCAGTTTTCGACCGGTTTCCCTATTAGTATTTCCTTTGGAATAACTACTCTTCCCAGTTTAATTTAGTGAAAAACTCACCGACCCACCCCAACTGACTGCTGCTGCCGGGTTGGCCGGGTTGTGATCATACAGGCATTCCCCTACAGTGATGTTCTTGGTGGCCATATCGATAGCCACCACCTGGAAGGAAAGTTTGGTTTCATCTGCAGCAGACATGGCCCCCTTCATGGGAGAGTCGGCCCTGATACAGTTAAGGTTGATGTTGTTATCGGGTCTCTGCCAGATATAGAACTGGTTATAATTGCTGTGTCCGTGAAAATATGCTTTGATATTGGTGTGAACTTTTAAGAAACTGACAAACCCCCTTTGTTCTATAGCGGCCAGGTCAGTGATGGTAAGTGCCCCATCCTTGAACTTTTCAGGTACCAAGTTCTCGAATTTATCCGTGGCATTGATGGTGTTGGAACCATTGGGGTTCGTGAAGAAACGTGCCTCCACGTCGGGTATGGAATGGGCAAAGAGCAGAACCGGTGTGGTGCTGCTTACAGTTGACAGGTCGTTCGTCATCCATACACGTTCAGCCGAATCGGGCCAGAGATTGAGGAACATGAAATGTATACCCAGCAGGTCCCTGGAATAATGCACTTTATCTGTTGTATAGTTATAAGTGGCCAGTGTTTTGGGTACCGCCGGATTTAGCATCAGATTATACATGCCGATCATGGACTGGGCATCCACGGGGGGCAGCATAGCCTTGTAATAGCCTATTGCATTTGACACATCGTGGTTACCCGGTACCACGCAAAGGCTCGTATTGTTATTATTGAGGTCTTTCAGGGTAATCCCGTTTACATAATCATTAAGGAACTGATTCCAGGAGGTGGTGGCGGCCTGTATTCCCGTCTCTTCCCGGTTAGCGATATCGCCTGCAGAAATTACATAATCCATAAAACGGATGGGCTGTCCGGCTTTCACACCGCCATCGTTGGGGAAACTTACGGAAGGCAATGAATTAATCTTGGAGACCAGGGCTGCATTTACTATTTTGGCATCCACATTGGATGATCCCTGGAAACTTGTCTTGGTAAGCCCATAATGCTGATCTGTAGTAAAGACAAACTGTACAATGGTATTGACGGCCGGAGGGGCTGTAATAACAGATGCTGTTTTCTTGTCGCAACTGAAGAATAGTGTAACGGATACCAGTGTGCCAATTAAGATCATCTTTTTATAAGCAGAATTGAGGGCTACCATAGCAACAGGTTTTGGTTAAAAGTGAAAAGGTAAAGTAGGTTTTTCTGCAGGGCTATCAAGTAGGATTTAATTAATTAATTATTAAATCTTGCACCTTATAATGAGGGTCTTGAAAGATCAGGAATATGAATAC